>JBDKKX010000171.1:0-9952 GCA_039795795.1 Bacteroidota bacterium
TGTGTATGCGGGCTATACCGTTCCGCCGTATTACGATTCGATGATTGCGAAATTGATTTGTCGGGCGCGCACGCGGGAGGAATGTATTACGAAAATGGAACGCTCGTTGGATGAATTTATCATTGAGGGGATTAAAACGACGGTGCCTTTTCATCAAAGATTGATGCGCCATGAAAAATTCCGAAAAGGCGATTTTCATACGGGCTTTTTGAATACTTGGGATTTTAAAAAAGAACTTTAAAATCCTAAATTTTGCCACGAATTACACGAATTTGCACGAATAATTCGTGCAAATTCGTGTAATTCGTGGCAAAATTTAGGTATAAAAAAGATTTAACAAAAATATACTCAAATATAGTCTACTAATATCAAATCTTTCTTATCTTTGCGGGATGAAATTATCGGATTACGCAAAAGAAAAAGGGATTAGCTATGTAACCGCCTTTCGTCACTGGAAAAAAGGCTACATAACAGGGGAACAGTTGGCGAGTGGAACGATAATCGTTCACGACCGCCCCCAAACACAGGAGACTCGTCTGGTATCCTACGCAATTCTCTATGCGCGAGTATCCAGTAGCGAAAATAAAAGCAACCTAGAAGGACAATTGAATCGCCTTAGAATTTATGCCACTGCAAAGGGATACACGATTCTGAAAGAAGTAAAAGAAGTGGGAAGTGGCTTAAATGACAAAAGACCCCAATTAGAAAAAATTTTTCAAAACGAAGATTGGCACATCTTAGTTGCAGAACATAAAGATAGAATTGCGCGTTTTGGTTTAAACTATATCGTCTTATTGTTAGAAAAACAGGGAAAAAAAATAGAAATCGTGAACAATGTGTTGGAGGATAAAGCGGATTTAATCCAAGATTTCGTTTCGATCATTACTTCTTTTACGGCACGATTGTATGGACTTCGACGCAGTAAAAGAAAAACAGAACAAATTATCCAAGATTTACAAATCGAATCCGAATGCAATTAGTCGAACAACATATCGTAAAAAGAGGTCATTCGTCTTTTGGAAAGATCGATGAACTCTGTTTTAAATCAAAAAACTTATACAACGCAGCGTTATATGAAGTTCGACAAGCCTTTTTCCAAAATCAGAGGGGTTATCTGAATTACAATGCGTTACAAAAAAAATTTCAAACCGAAAAACAAAAAGATTATTGTGCGTTGCCAGCCAAAGTAAGTCAACAAATTTTGATGTTATTGGATCGGAATTTTAAATCGTTTTTTGAGGCATTGAAGGCTTTTAAAGTCCATCCTTCTAAATTTTTAGCCCGTCCTAAAATTCCGAAATACAAAGATAAAATAAAGGGTCGAAATCTTTTGATTTACACGATTCAAGCCTTGTCGAAACCGGGGTTAAAAAAAGGGATTATTCAATTCTCGGGTACAGGTATTCAATTTAAAACGAATGTAAAATTCAAGGAGATTCAACAAGTTCGCATGATTCCGAACGCCACTGGTTACACGATTGAGGTCGTTTATAACGTCGTGGCAGCAGCCCCTGTGCCGTTCAATGGTCGAATTGCAAGCATTGATATAGGCTTGAATAATTTAGCAACCCTCACCAGCAATGGTGCGTTTGCACCCTGGATTCTAAATGGCAAACCACTCAAATCGATCAATCAATTTTACAATAAAAAAAAGGCAAAATTACAAGCTGCCTTGAAAAAAGAACAAAAAACGAGTCGCCGAATTCAGGCACTTACCCATAAACGGAACCACAAAGTAAAAGATTATTTGCATCAATCCAGTCGATATGTGATGAATCAATTAGTTTCCAATCAAATTAGTGTTTTGGTCATTGGCAAAAATGATCAATGGAAACAAGAAATCGCGCTCGGCAGTCGAACGAATCAAAACTTTGTCCAAATTCCGCACGCCACTTTCATTGACCAATTGAAATATAAAGCTCAATTCGTCGGCATTCGAGTCGTGCTTCAAGAAGAAAGTTACACCTCCAAATGTAGTTTTTTGGATGGCGAAAGCATCCAAAAACACCCCGAATATCAAGGAAAGCGGGTGAAAAGAGGGTTATTTCGCTCGAAAAACGGCACCGTGCTCAATGCGGATGTGAATGGCAGTGCCAATATTTTAAAAAAAGCATTCCCAACTGCCTTTGAGGGTTATGGGATAGAGGGTGCCGTAGTTCACCCAATAAGGGTCATGCCTTATAAAAAAGCCATTTGATAATGGTTTATGAGCTATATCCTAATTCAGTCTTACACATTGATACCACCACTCACTTCAATCCGTTGCCCATTAATCCATTTGGAATCCTCCGAACAGAGAAAGGCTACCACACTTCCAAGATAGCCAAAGCATCTCTTTTTATACAAAAACATCCCTTTTCATACAAAAATAGAGGCAGTTGCCTAAGATTTCGTAAAAAACCCTTGAATATCTCAATTTTCAAGTAAAAAAGGTTCCCTCCAATACGATTGCAGAACACGGTACTGCAAAAAACATCTCAATGGAGTTCCATTCGGAGTGTTTTTGTCCTCATTGTTCCTAAAGAACGCTTTTCTGGCGCAAAGGTAATCTCTTTTTCCGATTCGCCAAATCCTTTTTTATATTTTTATTTTTGTAAATTGGAGCAGACAAAATGGTATAATATTGTATCTTTTTGTAGATTCCAAACATATCTTGTTACAACAGTATGTTCTGCCCCTTTGTTCATCCCATTTGCCATAATCCCACTGTCTGGTAACTCGTTAGCCGTCTTCCACAGCAATTTAACTTGCACTACTTTTGCTTGATTGAGGTCACAAACGCGTTTCAAATAGTGTAAAGGCGACACAGGTATAAACAAAAAACGCTTTGTATCCGTTCTTTGCAAATGCGCTGCCGCTACCACTTTATCCACAAAACTAACGCAATTGAAATGAAAAAGGTTGTAAGCATTGTGTTTGACAGTGTGTCCCACTTGTTGAGAAGCGACCCAACTGCTCGAATCTACTTCAATAACCGCTTGTTCGACGGGCACGTTTAAATAATTGCTATTGGCATCAAAATTATATTCAATATGTCCTTGCAACGTGTCGAAAACCATATCTAACCAATTGGCTTTGTGGTTGGGATAAAAACCAGCTGTTTTTTGCGCGACGGCATCTTCGTCACCCACTTGGGTTGCCCAAGAGACGAAAGCATGCCCCGTTAGAGAAAAAGTTTTGGAAGCAACGTGCCAATCTAATCCTCGAGCGTTGATAATCAACAAATAATGTTTTAAATTTGTGGTATCATTCGCAATTAAAGTTGATTTTCCAACTATAAGAAACAATAAAATTGTAAGGATGCTTTTAAAAGATATTTTAAGATTCATTTTGCTGCTGAGTTTGAATTATTTTTAAATAATGCTTAAAGCACTTTTCGTTATAATACTCAACACGCAAAAAAAGTATAAAAGGAACGGTCGGTTTTTGTTATAGTTTTGTTATTGTTTGAGGAGGGTTTTGTCATCCATTTGTCATAACCTTTTTGGAACAAAAATGAATCTAAGACACTAAGAGTTTCCGTTTTGGAAAATTAGGATACGAATGGATGTACAGATTTCACGGATTTCACCGATTAGTACGGATTTTTTTGGAATTTCTGCTCGAAATCCAAGCAAAAAAAATAAAAAAATCCGTACTAATCGGTGAAATCCGTGAAATCTGTACATCCATTCGTATCCTAATTTCTCAAAACGGAAACTCTTAATGTCTTACATTCATCTGTGTTCCAAAAAAATTAATAACGCGGAGCACCATGTTTGCCCGTCGTTTTTTCATAAGTCGGCATTTGTTTCGGGTCAATTCCGTCGGTGTAAAAAGATTTAAAACTGGCTTTCACCAATTCCCACGTCGCCAATAAAGGCATATTGTAAAATCTCCGCGCAGACGTATATATATATGCCTTGCCTTTGAGCAAAGGTGGTCGAAAAACTTGCGCTGCCGTCGAAGCATAAACATAATCTTCTAATATAATCCCAGATTTGAATCCCCCAATATAATTGTGCATCGTTTTCGTCGCAAAAATCGCGCAACCATGAATCACAGGTTTAAAAATGCGTTCAAAAGGAAGATATATATTGGAAAAAAGATAATAGGATAGTCGAAAACCAATGCCTGGTTCTGCTGCATAGAGTTTTGTTCCTGCAATAGGAATTTTGCTTGCTTGAATTTGCTGCATTGCGCTCGCTAAAAAATCAGGATTTAAAACCACATCGGCATCCAAAAAAAGCAATTGTTCATACGTTGCCAAACTCGCGCCTTCATTGCGTTGTTTTGCAACGCCTTTTTCCGTCGCATTCACCCAACGTAACGTATAAGGTTTTGGAGCGATTTGTTGCGCGGCTTCCACGACGGTTTTTGTCCCATCTGTCGAACCGCCATCAATCACAATGATTTCACAGACAGGCACGTTTTTTTGTGCCCAAAGACTATTCAATAATTTCGGCAGATAATGCTCCTCGTTCAGCGTGCAAATGATAATCGAAATCATGTTGTTGATTGATTTTCAATGTTTTAGTGATGTTTTTTAAATGGCGCAAATGCGAAACACAACCTTGCCGAAAGGTGTAAGATTTATACCAATCGTCTAATCCGTGTTCCGCCAAAATCGTGCGAATGATTTTCGTCAATGCAGGATAGTGTTCATGTGAAACTTCTGGAAACACATGATGGGCAACGTGTATATTAAATCCGCCAAAAATGAAATTGGCAATACGGCTTTCAGGATTAAAATCAATCGTCGTCGTAATTTGATGCCGAATCCATGAATCGGCAACGATGTGTTGTTCCTGATTGGGTTCGATATATTCCAATTCGGTTACGTGATGCGAGATGAAAAACGTAAATGCAACGAATACAGACACAATCGCATGTACCAATAGCCATGCTACGACGACTTCCCACATCGGCGTTGCGCAAAATATAAATGGCAATCCAAACGTGATAGCAAAATATAATACTTTAAAACCAATCATTTTCACCCATTCTATGACGGGAATTTTTCCAAGATGCAAATTCGCTTGGTCTTTCTGTAAAAAAAGTTTGAAATCTTGGACGAAAAGCAATTGCAAAGAAACAAACGTATATAAAAAAGGCGCGTAAATATGTTGATACGCGTGATACCATTTTGCTTTTGCAGGGTCGGGTTCGAGCAAAATCAAGTGGGTCATTTCCATATCCGAATCATGTTCCATCACATTCGGCAATACATGATGCGAATAATTGTGTCGAATCTGCCAAACATAACCGCTTAATCCTTGTAAAGCGAAAATCGTTTGAAAAATAAAGTTGTCTATCCGCGAATTCCCTGTGACGGCGTGATGCGCGGCATCATGTCCCAAATTGATAGACAACAATAAAGAAGCAAACGTTAATAGAAAATAGGCTAAAAAAAGGGTCGGAAAACGATTGGCTTGGGTCAAAAAATAGTATCCAAAGCCAATGCAAGTTACTAAAATACACATCTTGTAAGCCATAAACACAGTAGCATGTTTTGGCAAACCCGTTTGCACAAAATATTGTTCTGCACCTTGTCTAATTTTTCGATAAATCTGCTCAGGCGTATCTGAACTTTCATATCGAATTTTTTTTACTTCAAATGGTGGTGAATGGTTAATGCTCATTAATTTTGTTAATTTTAAAGAATAAATAACGGATCTGAGTGGCGCTTTTCTGGCAAATCTAACACGCGAGTTATGACGATTGGGTTGCTTGTTTTTTGAATGATTGAGTATTAGAAGCTTTTTAATTGGTTTGCATCAATGTAAACAAATGGGTCAATCTACATCTTGTGGATTATGACGGATGTGTAGGAAATCGTCACAAAGCTATCCATTTGCTCGACATTTCACAAAGATTAACGGATATTTTAGAGAAAAATAAGATGGAGATACGCTTTGGAAAACAAGCAAATGGGTAGAATCGGCTTTTCGATTCTACCCATTTGCTTGTTTTCCAAAACGGCATTTAAGCCCTCTCTAAAACTTAAAACCCAAAGTTGCCATAATTTGATGATAAGTCAAATTCGTTTGCACTTTTTGTACATTTTCAAAATGTTGGTAGGGTTGATAACGATACGCTTCTCCCATATTGCGGTAGCCTAAATCGGCGAAAAAATAGCCTGTCCGAATGCCAATGCCCGCGCTATACGACCAATTAACTGCTTTATCATTCGCCAAAGGCGACATTTGCATCCCCGCACCTGCCCGAATTCTGAATATATCCAACACCAATTCGCCACCCATGCGCAAACTCATTGATTGTCTCAAACTATCGCTAATTGCTTGATTTACAGCGCGTTGTGCTTCTGCAGAGGCGGTCGGATAGGCATATTTTGCTCCATTAAATTGAACCCATTCTGCCTCACCCGTCACGAAACCGTTTTTGCCCGCTAACACACAGGCACTCGCTAAAAAACGCCATGGGCTTTGAAATTTATAATCCACATTGCCCGACGGAGAAGTACCGGTAGCTGTTTTCGTCACCTTATTCTCGGTAAAAGTGTATTCCGCGCTATTCAAAAAAGTATCTTTCAATGCAAAAACCGTTGGCGTATGCACCGCTATTCCCAAACGCAAATTGGGATGAACCCGAAAAATTAAACCGAATTTCGCATTCACACCAACCCCGTCGGTTTGCAAATATTCATTATAAACGAGTTTTCCAAACGCTGGATTGACATTGTTTTCATCCGTTTCCGTATAAGTTTTCGTTTCGGAATGGTTCAAAAATGGAATGCCCAAAGTCATCCCCATCAAAACGCGGTCTTTATAATTGCCTGCATAAGATAAAACCATTTCATTGATATATCCTTTATTTTCAATGCTTTGTGTTTTTTTAAGCAAGGCATTAGGGGTTGCGTCCATGTCATTCCAATACACTTTGGTCACATTATCTTGACCGATTGCGCCAGAATAATACGCGGGGTCGTATTCTAAATCGTCTATTTTACCTTGATTTGCCAAATTAGACCAACGTTGTGTAATAGAACCTTTGCTCGAACCAGTGATAAAAACACTTTTGTTCAAATCCGCAATCCGATTCACGCCAATTCCAAATTTGACACTTTTCCAAGCGGTCGCGTTATTATCGTTACTCACGTTGAAAATAATCCCAAAATTGTTAAAAGTGCCATTAATATTGGATTGCGTGAAAGGCGCGTTGCTGCCTGCCAATAACTGAGTTTGAGCAGAGGTGTTTTTCACGCCAAAGCTGAGGCTGATTTCTGCACCCCGATATTGCGCCAAACCCGCAGGATTTGTACTTAATGCACTGAAATCCGCGCCTAAGGCACTCATCGAACCGCCTACGGATAGAGAACGAGTCGTGCTGCCATATTGATAGTTGGAATAACGCAATGCTTCCCCAAAGTTTTGAGCATCCATGGTTTGTGAAGCAGTTAGGAGGGAGAAAAGAAATACAAATTTTTTCATTATTAGGATTTTTTAAGATTTTAAGTTGATGGAAGGTTGGAATTAGGATTAAATGGGATTTTTTGGGATTAAATCGGATTGATTTTTAGAATTTTTGGGATTTCAACAAAAATAATGCAAAAAATCCCAAAAAATCCCAAAAAATCAATCCGATTTAATCCAAAAAAAATCCCATTTAATCCTAATTCCAACCTGCCACTTCAAAAGACAATAGAAAAGCGGGCGGCAATGGTTAAATCAACGCCCGCTTACTGAGTTTATAAAAAAAACAAGATTTTTTTAAAAAAATTACCGATGACCTCTCGGACTACTGTGTGAACTATTGCTCCGTCCGCCGCCGCCACTGTTCCCGCCGCCAGATGAACTACGGCTTGGTGCAGGTGCAGAATGACTTTCACTCCGACTTGGTGCAGAATGACTTTGTGAAGGCATCGAACGACTTTCGCTCCGAACTGGTGCCGAACGCTCATACGTTTGCGGCTGTGATGGACGCTCATAAGTCCGTGCAGGACGTTGTTGTTCCGTCGTTTGCGCTGGACGCTCATACGTCCGCGTTGGACGACTATCCACACTTTCCGTTCGGGTCGGACGCTCATACGTCCGCGTTGGCGAAATGCGCGTCGTATTCATATCGCCGCCTCTTTGAATCGGAGTCGTACTTGGCGGATTTGCCGACATTCTACCCGAACTGGTCGGGCGATTATCATACGTTCCACCATTATTATTCCGCGGCGACAGGGTTTCTCTACCCGAACGCGGTGACGACGGACTAATGCTTGAACCGACGGTACGCGCACCCGTGTAAGTACCATTTGGATTCCAATGCCGATTGTTATAATTTTGCGGGTCATTGCGGTAAGAACGGTTGCTATTGTAATAACCCGTATTGTAATAGCTATAACTGTTGTAACCATAATAATTATTCCAACCATAATAACTATTGCAACCCCAAGGACTTGAAAAATACGGATTCCAGCTATTAAAACTGTAATCGTACCAACTATTATACATGGGGCGATACGAATAAGCATTCCAAAACGACGGACGACCAAACGATATAACGAATTGCGGACGATAGTACAAACGGTCATAAAAATACGGGTCATACCGAAACGGATCCATATAATAATTGTCATAATACGCATAATTCATCGGGCGACGATAGCGGCGAATCCGAGAAGAATACGCGTAATCATCCGCATATTCATCATCATAATATTGCAAATCGTCATAATGAGTCGCATTCGTATTAGAATAATCCGTCATCTGCCCCGTTTGTTCTACCGTAGTGGTATTACTGTGCTGTTGCTGTTGCGGCAAGCGCGTATCAGACGGTCGGTCTGGTTGCGGGTCGTAATAAACGTCATCGTGTTGAGCGACGGCGGGAGTCAACAACCCAGTCAATAGCACAAGAGCCGATGCGGAAAAGTAACGATGTTTCATGATTTTACTAATTTAAAAGGCTTAAAAAAGACAAATAAGGCATGATAAATTCATCCTTTATCATTTATAATTCATCATTCGCAAATACAGACATAAATGTATTACCTTTGCGGCTTTATTTTTGTTAAATTTTTTTTAAATTTCGTCCTCAATGTGTTAAAGTATTTTTTTTATCCAAAATGACTCCAAAACACATACTATTTAGACCTTCTTTTGAACAAAAAGTTCGTTAATAGCGTGTTATGAGGCTTTAAAAAAAAGTTAAAATTTAATGATGAATGATAAATGATGAATGATGAATGATAAATGATGAATGATGAATGATGAATGATAAATTCATCATTCATCATTCATCATTTATCATTCATCATTTATCATTCATCATTCATCATTTATAATTCAATTCAAACTATGTCGAAAGAGATTACATCCAGAACGACTGGCGATTACTCCAAATGGTACAATGATATTGTTTCAAAAGCGGGTCTTGCCCAGAATTCTCCTGTGCGCGGCTGTATGGTGATTAAACCTCATGGGTATGCGATTTGGGAGAAAATGCGTGACCAATTAGACAAAATGTTTAAGGATACGGGTCATGTAAATGCGTATTTTCCGTTGTTCATCCCCAAGAGTTTTTTGAGCAAAGAAGCGGCGCATGTAGAAGGTTTTGCGAAAGAGTGTGCGGTGGTCACGCATTACCGCCTTAAAAATGACCCAAATGGGGGCGGCATTATCGTTGACCCCGATGCGAAATTGGAAGAAGAATTGATTGTTCGCCCTACTTCGGAGACCATTATATGGGATACGTATCGGGATTGGATTCAATCGTATCGAGATTTGCCTTTATTGATTAATCAATGGGCGAATGTGGTGCGTTGGGAAATGCGGACGCGTCCTTTTTTGCGCACGACTGAATTTTTATGGCAGGAAGGGCATACGGCGCATTCGACTTCCCAAGAAGCGATTGAGGAAGCGGAACGGATGTTGGATGTTTATGCTACTTTTGCGGAAAAATATATGGCAATGCCTGTGGTTCGAGGTCGTAAAACGGCGAATGAACGTTTTGCGGGCGCGGTGGA
>JBDKKX010000172.1:0-9952 GCA_039795795.1 Bacteroidota bacterium
AAATGGTATTTATTTTTTTGGATTTGACGCAATCAAAAACCAACAAAACCAAAAAAAACAATCCCATTTAATCCAAAAAAAAATCCCATTGAATCCCAATTCCAAAGTTTATTTTTTTAATAGTTTTTTACCCAAATAAACACCTGTCACGCCTAATTCTTCTTCAATGCGCAACAATTGATTATATTTTGCAATCCGATCCGTGCGACTTGCAGACCCTGTTTTAATTTGTCCACAATTCAACGCCACTGCCAAATCTGCAATCGTTACATCCTCCGTTTCGCCTGAACGATGACTCATTACACTCGTATATTGATTCCGATGCGCCAAACTGACCGCATCAATCGTCTCCGTCAACGTACCGATTTGATTGACTTTCACTAAAATAGAATTCGCAACATCCTTATCAATCCCGCGTTGCAAACGCTCCGTATTCGTCACAAACAAATCATCGCCCACTAATTGTACTTTTTTGCCCAACGTTTTCGTCATCAAGCCCCAAGATTTCCAATCGTCCTCGTGCAAACCGTCTTCAATGCTGAAAATTGGATATTTACGACACCAATCCGCCCAAAAATCGACCATCGCTTCCCCTTGCAATTTGCGACCATCTGATTTTTTAAAATGGTAAACCTTCTCTTTTTCATCATAAAATTCGGATGCCGCCGCATCTAACGCAATATAAATTTGCTCTCCTGCTTTGTAACCTGCCGCTTGAATCGCTGTCAAAATCGTTTCAAGCGCTTCTTCATTGCTTTTAATATTCGGCGCGAAACCGCCTTCATCGCCCACATTGGTAGAATAACCTTTCTTTTTCAACACATTTTTCAAATGATGAAACACTTCAACGCCCATGCGCAACCCTTCACTAAACGTGTCCGCGCCCAACGGAACAATCATAAACTCTTGAAAATCAATACTATTGTCCGCATGCGAACCACCATTAATGATATTCATCATCGGCACAGGCAAAGTACACGCATTCACGCCGCCAACGTACCGATATAAGGGTTGTCCCAAAGATTCCGCCGCCGCTTTCGCCACCGCCAAAGAAACCCCCAGAATCGCATTCGCCCCAATTTTGCCTTTATTTTTCGTACCATCCAATTCACGCATCAATGCGTCAATCGCCCGTTGTTCCGTCGCGTCCAAGCCGACCAATTCAGGCATCAAAATATCATGTACATTTTGAACAGCTTTCAAAACCCCTTTGCCAAGATATTTTTTCTTATCGTTATCCCTCAATTCAACGGCTTCGTGAGAACCCGTACTCGCACCAGACGGCACTGCGGCACGTCCCATCGCACCATCTTCGGTATAAACTTCGACTTCCACAGTCGGATTGCCGCGAGAATCCAATACTTGTCTCGCACGTACATCTACGATTTCACTCATTTCGGATTTGGTTATGCGGTGCATTTGAATACACCCGTTTGATAATCAATGTTTTATGCGTATTTCGGTACAATTGGAACGCGGATTACACGGATTTGGGGAAAACATAGGTACATAGGACACATAGATTTTTTCTTGAATCTATGTGTCCTATGTACCCATGTGTTCCCCAAATCCGTGTCATCCGCGTTCCAATTGTCCTACGCGCCGCAAAATTAACATTCCATTTCGGATTCTCCAATATCAAAAAAGGCTTTTATTCCTTTCGAGGCATTTTCGATGACAATTTTTTCCGTTTTTTTCCAAAGTGGCTGCCTCAAAAGGGTAAAATTTAATTTTTAGACCCAATATTATTGGGTTGGGATACGAATGGATGTACGGATTTCACCGATTTCACGGATTCCTACGGATTTTTTGTCCCTAAAATCCGTAGGAATCCGTGAAATCGGTGAAATCCGTACATCCATTCGTATCACAACCGAATAATATTTTGTGATTTTTTCCTTTGAGACAGCCACTTGTATCCTTTTTACGATTTTAAGGTTGCAAATGCTCGGACGGGAAAAGTACCTACACCTTTTAATTTAGGCGGCACCGCACTGAACAAAAAAGACTCCTTGGGTAATTTGTTCAAATGACACATGTGTTCTACAATCAATATGTCCGCGCCCAGCAAAATGCTGTGAACAGGACGCGCATTGCCGCGCGTGTCATCAATATTATGACTGTCAATTCCAACCAATTTCACTTGATTTTCCTTCAAATATTGAGCAGCTGCGGCGGTCAAATAAGGATGATTTTCAAAATAAAGGGCTGTATTCCAATGTTTTGACCAATCCGTTCTAACCAAAACGGCTTTATGCCGAATATCCACTTTTTGAAAAGCGTCCACATCAATCGCCATCAAATGCGTTGCATCAATCGTGACCGCTTCAAGATTGGCAAAAGCCTCCAACTCAAAATCGGATAAATCTTTACCATGCTCGTAGCGGTGAAACGGACAATCGACATAAGTGCCCGTATTTGCGACCATTTCGATTTTGCCAATTTGGAAAGAAGTGCCTGCCTCATAAAAGGATTTAGAAGCCTCCCGACTTAAATAATCACAAATAATCGGCGCGGGCAACCCTTTATAAGTGATTAATCCATTAAAAATGGTGTGGCTCAAATCAATCAATCTGGATTTAGAATTCATTTTGCTATTTTTGATTCATTTTTGAATTAGAATGTTAGTAATGGAATTTTAATAACAGCTTCCACAAATTGCATTAATTGATCGCACTGACGCTCGAATTCGTTACTGCCTCCTTGAATTAAGGCTACTTTATATCATAAACAAAATAATATTTCAAATATTCTCTTACCATTTTGACACCGTTTCCTGCGTGATCCATATCAATAACTTTATATTGTCCTTCTTCTTCGATACTCACACTTTTCCCAAGATACGAGGAGATAACCGTTTTGGGTGGTACGATAAAAAAGTGGTCTAAACCCACGACTGCTACTACTGGAAGTGTATCCTTCATTTGACTCACCAAATCAAACTTGAGTTTGGTCTCGGAGGACGTGTAAAACAATCTTAGGTTCCATCGTGGATCCGTTGTCACTTTGATTTTTACAGGTTTGTCCGTCATATTTCTTAGGTAGCAATGCCATACGACTGTGCAACTTGCAAAACTAAGAACGATTGAGGCAAATAAGTATTTTTTCATTTGAAACCCTTTTTAAAACGGATTACTCCAGTTATTTTTCTAAAAGCCCTCTTGAAGGCTTAACATTCGCAGGACATATTTGCCCTCAAATCCTTTCGCAGGAGTGTCTTTTGTAATGCTCCTGCCTCCGATTCCATTCGTACAAATCCAACTTTTTCACCTAAAAAATTCACAACTCGACCACAACTCCTTAGCAATGAGCGAGTTGAATATTATATATATACAAAAAATGGTTGAGAACACTGGCTCTGACGCAGCTCCCCGCAGTCGAGCCTTTGCGTTGGGGTTTGCGGGGAGTTGCCGCGCAGTGCTTTGTTCTCGGTAGTTTTTTTAATATTATTACCTCCCAAACCGTCATTGGTTTTTTTTACAAAGTACCGTTTTGGAGCGTTTGAAGCCAACGATTTATAACTTTCGAAGCGTCTGCTGAATGAATGCTTCTAACACTTGACGATTGGGCAATTCTAACAAATATTTAGAGACAAAAAGTTGATTATCCATTCCTGCAGTTGCATATTGAACCAACGTTTCGTTTTTGCCCGTGACTAACAAAAGTCCTATGGGTGGGTTATCATCGGCTCTCATGACTTCATATTTAAAATAATTAACATATGTATTTAGTTGACCTGCATTGACATGATGAAAGTCATCCATTTTCAATTCCACAAGGACGTGACATTTTAAAATCCGATGATAGAACACTAAATCAATAAAGTAGTATTCATCTCCAATTAAGATTTTTTTCTGTCGCGCTTCTAAGCAAAAGCCGTGTCCTAATTCCATCAAAAAGGCTTGTAAATGGTCGAGGAGAGCCGACTCAAGGTCTTTTTCTTCCATGATTTCCTGAGCTTTCAACCCTAAAAATTCAAATACATAGACCGATTTTACAATTTCGGCAGGGTGCCCTTTTTCGGTTTTCGCTTGGGTTAATTCAGCCGCTTTCTGAGGATTTTGGCTCAATCCAACGCGCTCATAGTACAAACTGCTGATTTGACGTTTTAATTCGCGGACTCCCCAACACCCTTTAATGCACTCCACTTCATAGAAGGTTCGTTTCAGGGCATCAGAAATCGGAATCAATTCGGCAAAGTGCGTGAATGAAATGTTTTTTAAGAGGATTTCGGACGGAACTTCTAAGGCACCGTCATTCAATTCGGGGGTCAGTGACCCCCGAATTGAATGTTCTATGAACGGCAGTGCTAATAACCCTGTATCCGTTGCTAACGATTGTTGAAAAACGCGTCCAAATCGTTGATAAACGTGATAGAATTGCCTGTAACGGCGTAATTCGCGCTCATGCATATTCGTCACCTTTCGGGCGGTGAGGGTTTTCGACAATTCAGACAAGAGTTTTTCGCCATAAGTAGCTCGGTCTTGCCCCTTCTGTTCGTACTCCACAAGATACATTCCGACCAGCCAATTCCGCAATGTAATGTGGGAATTTAAGGCTCGAATCGCCGCTTGGTGAAGCACAACGTGCGTTTGCTCAATGGTATCCGATAAAAGTTCAAAAGTGATCATGCTCTATTGATTTTGTTTTAAACCGCAAAGATAATCCTTTAACTGATTTTGCGAAGTCCTTTTAAAATCGTTTCACTTTTAAGAAGAATGTATTCAATCCTTTTTATGTTTTAAACATTCGTCGTACCCAGCCGCCTTTAAATCGGTTCGACTTTTGAACCGTTGTAGTACCTATCTGCCCCCAATTTCGTTTCTGATGAGTGCATTTTGTAAGACACCTGCCTCCGATTCCATTCGTACAAACCCAACTTTTCCACCACGAAAATTCACAATCCAACCACAAAACATTGATAGATATCGAGTTCAATATTATATATATGTAAAATGTTGTGGACAACAAGCATACATACGCAAGCTCCCCGCAGTCGAGCCTTCGTGCGGTGGGGTTTGCGGGGAGTTGCCGCGCAGTGCTTTGTTCTCGGTAGTTTTTTTAAATATTATTACCTCTCGAACGGAAAGCAGACCTTCGACTGTTTCGCAAAATTTTTCATCCCACTCAACCACCCAGTTCAACATTTGCAAAGATACAAATTTCTGAATTCATTGCACTTTTTTTATAAATTTTATTGAACCTATTTAAATCTTTTGGAATCAATAACTTAGGACTCTAATTGCACCCCAACGAACCTCAATGACCGATGCAAAATCCGACTTTTAGTTACCGAACCTTCGTGAAATTCGGCTTCGTTTCAGAAGAATGGAAACACCTTTCAATCCATGTTAAAGATTAAAATCATTCCGATCACAAAAACGAAAAACCCTAACACAATTCCTAAAAAAAAACCGATTAGAAAGGATGCAATCGGTTTGTCTTTATGGTGTTTGTACACTTGATGGATTGTGAGGAACGGCACTACAAAAGAGACCAGACACAAAAGTTTGCCTAAATCACAAATTAAAACACGCATTTTTTCAATAATTGAGTTAATAAAGTGTTTTTAACGCCGAAACCATTTTCGCAGGATTCCCATTTGGAATGCAACTGCATTTTAAAATCGTCTCAATGACACACATTTGTATTACGGATTTGCCTTTAAATCCGTTTCATTATTGAATCTTCGTAGGACATATTTGCCTCGACACCCTTTCCAATGTATGAATTTTGTACTGTTCCTGCCTCGAATTTCATTCGTACAAATCCAACCTTTCCTCCACGAAAACCTACAATTCTTCCACAAATCATTGATTGGAAGTGAGTTAAATATTATTTATATATAAAAAATTACCGAGAACTTCCAAATTGACGCAATTTTTTTGAAAATTGTGAAAAAATTGCGTCAATTTGGAAAATTGACGCAATTTTTTTCACAATTTTTTCATTATTTGTCCGAAATCAAGACATTTCCACCTGCTTTATTCCCAACCACAATCACTTTGGAATTCTGCGAAAGCGACAATTCTTTCATCGCTTTAATCTGCTCATATTGCAACATTTTATCACTCAAACCTTGCGACAAAATCCGTTGATAATCCGCAATCCCTTGTGCTTCAACGCGTTTGCGTTCGGCTTCTTGGGTTTCCTTTTGCAAAACATATTGCATTTTTTGCGCATCTTGTTCTGCATTAATCTTAGATTCAATCGTAGCTTTGACCGAATTCGGCAACGTGATATTGCGAATTAACAATTGTTCCAACGTCAAGCCCCGAAGTTTGAACAAGGAATCAATATCTTTGTAAATCCGTGCTTGAAATTCCTCCCGTTTAATCGAATACAATTCAATCGCTGCATAAAAAACAGCATTATCCCGAATTTTGGTACGACTCACAGGGCGTACAATCACATCTTCATAATCCGAACCAATTTCTCGAATAATTTTAGGCGCGGACGCTTTATTGGCATGATACAAAATCGTCAAGTCAATCGTCAATTCCAAGCCGTCGCTGGATAAAATCCGAATCGCATCATCGCCGCTTTTATGTCCTTCGTCGTGAACGCCCGACATCGTATAATTCCGTGTCCGAATATTGACAGGCACCACACTCACAAAAGGATTGATAAAATTCAGACCGCTTTCCAAAACATGGTCTTTCACGTTGCCAAACAATTTTTGAACTCCAACTTCTCCTGCATCAATCTGTTTGACACAAGCCGTCAGCAATCCAAAAAGAGCGATGGCAATCCCCGCAAAACGCATCGGACGTTGCGCCCGCGCTCCTGGAAAATTCGGATTGGTCGGCAGCGAACCCGATACAAAAAAAAGAACTACGCCAACTAAAAATAGAAACATCGTTTTTCAATTTAATGATGAGATGAATGAACGCTTTAAGAATGGAGTAAAATTAAGCAAATTTAATCACTTTCGTCAAAAAAAAAAATGGAAAAACGTTATCGCCTTTCAACAACATAAAATAGATTTTTCTAACAACTCTCTGGGATAGGTATGACTTTTGTTATCTGTTTTTGAATCTTAAATCCTATTTGAAAATCCAAAATTATAAAACACACTATGTCCGTTAAAAATTTATTTCACACCTTTCCAAGTCGCAATAGTTTTGGCAAAACGCTTTTTGGGAGATTGGCTTTAAAAAAAAAGGTCATAAATAGCGCGCCACACCTAATTTTGCGTAAATTTGCAGAAAGAACGCATTTTACCCGAATGATTAAAATTATACAAATTATCCTATTGTTGCTATTACCGATGGCAACTTTCGCGCAAACTGCCGCAGCGTTGGAGCAGCAAGCGAACGCTACGCAGGATAAAGGTCAGAAATTGAACCTTTTATATAAATGCGCAGAAAAATATATGACGACGGGCGTTCCTGCAAAAGCGTCCGAAGTGGCACATGCAGCATCGCTTTTAGCCGAAGAGTTGAATAATAAAGTCATGCAGGCGCGGGCTACTGCTTTGAATGCTGATGGTTTTGCACGACGCGGCGATCATGCTGGCGCACGATTGCGTTACAAAGATGCGTTGAAAACGTCTAATGAATTGGGCGAAACGGATTTATCTACTAAAATTTTGGATAAATTAGCCGCGCTTGCCAAACGAATGGGCAATAATGGCGAAGCTGCCGCTTATGCGCAACAAGCCACCGATATTAGAAATGTTTCTAAATCGAACCCGAATGGTGCAGCAGCAGGGACGGCTTCGACCTCCAATGCGTCTATGGGAAGTAGTGCTAAAACGGGGACGGGATTGCCCGCGCCTGTGCGTCCTGTGCAAGCAAACGCGGCAGAAGTGGCGCGCATACGGCGTGAAAAGGAAGCATTGGAAGCAGACCGTGCTAAATTGACCAATGAAATTGTAGAAATGCAAAAACGGCAGACTGAATTAGCTAGTACGGTAGGCGATTTGAAACAAAAAGAGAAACAATTAGTACAAGAAAATAACGAAGTGAAACAAACGGCTTCTGTCAAGGAGGCGCAGTTGCAAAATGTAACACAACTGAAAAATAACGCGGAAAAAGTCGCTGCGCAAAAGGCAAAATTGGTGAAAGCCATGACGGACGACGCGGCGATGAGCGAACTGGCGCGGGAACAAGTCGAACGCGAACATGAAGTGGAATTGGAACAAGCAACGCATTTTAGAAACCTATTGTTGGTTATTTTGGGTTTTGCGTTGGTTTTAGTGGCGTTGATTTTCAAACGCTATTTAGAAAATAAAAAACAAAAAAGGGCTTTACAAGAAAAAAACAAACTGATTGAGGACGAAAAACAGCGTTCTGATGAATTGTTATTGAATATTTTGCCCGCGCCGATTGCTGCGGAGCTTAAAAATACGGGCAAAGCGCAACCCAAAAGGCATGAACATGCGTCTGTAATGTTCACCGATTTTAATAATTTTACCAAAATCTCCGAGCAACTTACCCCCGAACAGTTGGTTTTTGAGTTGGATACGTATTTCAAAGCGTTCGATTTCATCGTGTCGCAGTATAAACTCGAAAAAATTAAAACCATTGGCGACGCATACATGTGCGCCTCTGGCTTGTCTGATAAGATTGCTACGCCGATTCCTATCATCAAAGCGGCTTTGGAGATTCAACAATATTTGCACGAGGTCAAAGTGGAGAAAAAGAAGCAGAATCAACCCTATTTTGAGGCAAAAATCGGTATTCATACGGGTCCTGTCGTTGCGGGCGTTGTGGGGGTGAATAAATTTGCTTATGACATTTGGGGCGATACGGTCAATATTGCAGCGCGGTTGCAGGACAAATGTGAAGCGGGCAAATTAAATGTATCCGAAGCGACTTATGAATTAATCAAATATGATTTTAAAACAGTGCATCGCGGCAAGATTCCTGCTAAAAACAAGGGAATGATTGACATGTATTATGTCGAAGAACCCATTTAAGGGCGAATTGAAACGCGGATGACACGGATTTTGGCGAATTTGCACGGATTTCTTTTTGCTTTCTGTTTGGATTTTCAACTTAAAATACAAAATCCGTGTAAATCTGCCCCAATCCGTGTCATCCGCGTTCCAATTCGGATCACAAAAAATATTTTATTCGTGAAAACAATTTTTACCAAAACTGATTCAACAACCAACGCTTAAAAAAAGACTGTGAGGAAGAAAAAATTTATAGAAGGCATTCATAATTATTGCGACCGTTGGTGCGAGCGATGCCCTTTAACCACACGTTGTGCTATTTTCAGACCGCCCTCCGACAAATCCAAAGATGTTTGGAATGAAGCCGAAATTATTCAAAAAGTGGCAGAAGACTTGCGAGAAGCCTTGGATTTGTTGCGCGAATTCGCGGAAGAGCGCGGTATTAACCTCGACGCTGCCCTTGATAAAGATCCAGAACCCGTGTTAGAACCCGTCAAAAGCAAGGCTGCTAATGCGATTGAAAGCATGGCGCGCAAGTATGGGACGATGGTTGAAACGTGGTTTAATGAGAATCAAACCTATTTCGAGGCGCGAGAAAATGAATTGAACCATCAATTGCAAATGGATTTGCCGATTGATATGCCTGAATTATTGAATTTGAAGGATGCTTTGGAGGAAATTCAATGGTATTATTTTTTTATTGGTGCGAAAGTGCATCGGGCGGTTTCGGGCTTGACTTGGAATGAATTTCAAGATATTGACCCGATTCAGAATGATGCGAATGGTAGTGCAAAAACGGCATTATTGGCGATTGACCAAAGTTTGAAGGCTTGGGAAACGACGCGCCGCTTTTTTTTGGATAAAACGGATGAATTATTAGATATTTTTGTGCTGTTGCGCCGATTGCGACGGGATTTGTTGGCACAATTCCCACATGCTTATTCGTTTATTCGACCTGGTTTTGACGAAAAAGGAGGGAAAAAATCATTCTTAACTTAGTGCGACGCGCTGGAATTAGGATTAAATGGGATTTTATTGGGATTAAATGGG
>JBDKKX010000173.1:0-9917 GCA_039795795.1 Bacteroidota bacterium
AACTATTTTTCACTAAAATTCGTGAAAAATTCGTGCAATTCGTGGCTTAAAATCATCATTCACAACGGTAAACAGCTATGTCACATTTCGCATTTTACAAAGTCACGCAGACAAACAATATTTGTTATACAGCATCGAAAAAATTATTAATTCCAAATTTATGAAAAAAACGATTTTTTGTTTTTTTTTAACAAGCTTATCGCTCCATTCAGTCTTTTCACAAGATGTGTCATCTCCCCTAGGAAATGAGCAAACGCAACATCTCATTGACCGCTTGGACATTAAAACAGGCATTGCTCCAACGTTCCATACGGTTCAAAAGCCGTACACGCGGAAGGGCGTTACGCAATACGCGCTTCACTTGGATACCGCCGCAGATGCGCACTTATCTGTATTAGATAGAGCAGATTTGAAATATATTTGTGATGATAATGTGGAATATGTCCACACGCCAGAATTTGCAACGACCTTAATGGGTGCACGGGAGTCCCAACCGTTCCCTCCGCCGAATGTCGGAGGGAAACCGTTTTACAAATATCTCTATCAAACTCGTGCTAATTTTTATGAATATGATAGCAAATATTTCAAACTAAAAGTCAACCCAATGTTGATTTTCAAATTTGGAAAAAGTCAGGGTGAAGCAGAAACGCCATTTATGAATCAACGCGGCATTGAATTGCGCGGCAGCATTGATGATAGAATTTATTTTTATACCAATTTGATTGAAAGTCAATCCCGTTTTGCCAATTATGTCACGGACAACATTCGCAAATATGATTATTTACCGGGTGCAGGGCTTTATAAAGATTACCCCGTTGGTTTTTTGAGTGGCAACAATGCTTTTGATTATCTCACGGCGGAAGGTTATATTGGTTTCAATGTGACCAAACACGTCGGCGTGCAATTTGGGCATGGTAAAAATTTCATTGGCGATGGTTATCGTTCGCTTTTTCTATCAGACAATGCAGATAATTACTTGTACTTAAAATTAAATACAAATATTTGGAAATTTAGCTATCAAAATATTTTTGCAGAAGTGGGCATAGACAATAATGTTTATGGCGCAGCAAGTGGTTTGTACGGGAAAAAATATTTTGCAACGCATCATTTGAGTTATAGGCTTTCCAAAGATTTACAAGTGGGTTTATTTGAATCGGTTATCTTTTCACGCCCGAATCATTTTGAATTTCAGTATTTGAATCCTGTCATTTTTTATCGAAGCGCGGAGCATCATATTGGAAGTCCTGATAATGCGATGGTGGGATTTGATGGCAGATGGAATCTCTTCAAAAAATTCTCTTTGTATGGACAATTTATGTTAGATGAGTTGCATTTTAAAGATTTGATTAGTCAAGATGCGAGTTGGGTGAATAAATATGGGATTCAAGCGGGTGTGAAATACATAGATGTATTGGGTATTGACCATTTGGATGGGCAGGCAGAATATAATTTGGTTCGCCCGTTCACTTACACGCATTATGACAGTGTTTCCAATTATACCCATCATTCGCAACCGTTAGCGCATCCATTAGGTGCGAATTTCACGGAATTGATTTTGAAATTGAGGTATCAGCCCGTCCAACAAATGGTATTGGAAGGTCGAATCATTCGGGCGAAGGTCGGCGAAGAACTCAATGATGGCAAATCCTATGGCAATGATATTCGATTGCTCTATCTATCACGGGTTTCGGATACCGCGCCGTTGTATCAAGGCGATATGGCAACGATTACAAGCGTTGCGTTAGATGCGAGTTATCAATTATATCACAATGTTTTTTTAGATTTTAACGCTTTGTTAAGACAAAAAAACTCCATAGATGCTACTCGAAATCAACGAACTTTGTATTTTGGCGGCGGGATTAGAATCAATATGCGTCAACGACGCATGGATTTTTAAACGAGGCAGTGGGGAATGATGAATGATGAATGATAAAGGATGAATAATGAATGATAAAGGATGAATAATGAATTTATAAATTATTGGTTATCAGTATTTTAAAAATTCATCATTCATCCTTTATCATTCACCATTCATCATTTATCATTCATCATTCATCATTCGCCATTGCCGTAGCTAAAGGGCAATGAATCATTTGCACAATCAAAACCATTCTTTAAAACACTTAGTTGTTTTATTAGGCATCGGGATATTTTTTGTTGACGCAAGCGCGCAACAAATCCATCATTTCACGCCTCAACTTTTAGAAGCAAAATATTTAGGCGAAAGCCTACCTTTGGGGGATTTGCCCGAGACCGTGCTTGCGAACCCTTTTGCAAGGGAACATTTTGAAGTCGAAAGAGACCGGGAACATGAAAAAATGCGCCGCAAAACGACTTTTCAAAATGCTGCAAATGCTTTGCCCAAAGGAGTTGACCCTTTGGTGCAGCCGACTCGACATCCTTTAGCCCCGTTAGCAACCCTGACTGCAGGGGTCAATGTGGAAGGCGTTAGCGAAAACATTGCACGCGTTGACCCGCCTGACCCAACTGGGGAGGCGAGCGAATCTAATTTTATCCAATTAGTGAATGGTGCGAATAATTCCTACTATAAAGTGCTGGATAAAGCGGGTAATACGGTGCGGAATGCGGCTTCGATGAATCCATTTTGGGCGAGTTTTCCCAATACAAAACCGGGAGGCGACCCTTTGGTTTTGTATGACCAAGCGGCGCACCGATGGCTTTTGGAAGAGTTTGCGGATTCTTCTTTTATGTTAGCGATTTCTACGACTGCTGACCCGTTAGGAACTTGGTATGCTTACGAATTTAAAACGCCTGATTTTCCCGATTATCCTAAAATTGGAATTTGGAATGATGGTTATTACATCACAACGAATGAGGATTTTGATAGCATCCCCATTTATATCCTCAATCGGCAAGAAATGTTAGCGCGTGCGAATACCGTTCGGATTCAACGGATTGGCATTCCGAAATTTGACCCCATTGGCAATAATGGGCTTTGGGAAGTGGCAACGCCTGCCAATTGGACGGGGCAACGACCGCCTCCTGCGGGTAGTCCAATGCCTATTTTGCGTTTGTATGAGGACGCTTGGGGTAAATTAGGCAGTGGTTCAGGAGCAGATCGGTTAGAAATTTGGGGAATTCGGACGGATTGGGTGAATCCGCGCAATACGGTTGCCATTCAAACCAATTTGCCAACAGCCCCTTTTGATAGCGATATTTTGGAACGGATTCCTGCGCCAACGGGTTGTTCAATAGAATTACAACCCGTTTCGCAAACTTTGATGAATAAAATCAGTTATCGCCATTTTGGGACGCATGAAAGTATGGTTTTGAATCATTTGGTGGATGTCGATGGAAACAATCGCTCCGGAGAACGTTGGTATGAATTGCGCCGAACGAATGGAGGCAATTGGACGATTTATCAACAAGGAACGATTTCACAAGATGCTGTAAATCATCGTTTTATGGGCAATATTGCTCAAAATTCAGCGGGAGATATTGTGATGGCGTATAGCATTTCGGGACCGAATCTCAAACCCAGTTTGCGGATAACGGGGCGTAAAGCAAATGATGTTTTAGGAACGATGCCCATTCCAGAATTAGAGTTTGCGACAGGGGTGGGTTGTCCAGGAGTCAATCGATGGGGGGATTATGCACAGGCTTCTGTGGATCCTGCCGACAGTACGACGTTTTGGTTTACAGGGCAGTACATGAAATCTGCCAATACTTGGACAACACGGATTGCTTCGTTCAAAATGTCAGGCGGTACGAATATCAATCCGTTAGACACAAGTGCACAGATACAAATTACGCCGAACCCTTTTGTACAATTTGTTGAGATAAAGGTAATTAACAATTATACTTTGAGTAATTTGACTTATGAAATCATCAATCCACTTGGACAAGTGTTGGGAACGGGTGAACTTTTCTCAGATGGTTCCACACAGCGCGCTACGATAAATCTGCCATTTGCAGACGGCATGTATTTAGTACGCGTACATGGAGAAGGTATTTCAAAAACAGTAAAAATCGTAAAACAATAAGTTAAAATAATGATGAATGATGAATGGTGAATGATGAATTTATCATTCATCATTCACCATTCATCATTAAAACGCATGAATAAATTATTGATAATCATTGGTTTATCCTTTATCAAGGTCAGCAGCACATCCGCTATTCAACCTGCCATAGCAGATACCTGCAAAATTCCCAATATTTTTACGCCCAATGGAGACGGTGTAAATGATACATTTGTCATACCTTGCGTCCAGTTATTAAGTAACGATAGTGAAATTTTTATTTTCAACGAATGGGGCGATGAATTGTATCGAGCCACACCATATCATAATAGTTGGGACGGCACTTTTCATCAAAAACCATTGCCTGACGGAACGTATTATTATTGTTTCCGAAATGGCAAAAATTTAGAATTTCAAAAAGGGTTTATAACTTTATATCGTTGATTATCAATTATTTGTATTAAAATAATTGGACGCAAATTTCAAATTTGCGTTCCGTTCATCGTTGAAAACCATGCAGCGCAATAGCATCATTTCCATCTTGATTGGACTATTTTGTACGCAAGGAGTCGCGCAGCAGGAGGCGCAACTTACGCAATTTATGTATCATCGTTTGGCGTACAACCCTGCGTATGCGGGTACGAGTGATGCGCCCCAATTGTCCGCCGCCACTCGGCAGCAATGGATTGGCTTTAATGGCGCGCCTTCCACACAAGTTTTGACTTTTGATATGCCCTTTTTGAGTCAGCGATTGGGTTTTGGTTTAAACCTTAGCAATCAAATGAAAGGGTTGGAAAGCAAGCAAACAATGGGTTTGGCATGGTCTTACGCGGTGGCAAAAACGAATAATTGGTCGATTCGAGCGGGTTTACAAATGTCGATGCGGCGATATGGCATGGATTTTAAACAAGCGTTTACCAACACGCCGATTACGGAAGATTTTTCAATTGGTCAGAATTTTGAAACGCAATGGGTGGGCAATTTCGGCGGAGGGCTTTATGCCCTTTGGCAAGATTGTTATTTGGGCGCAGCGATGCCTTTTTTGTATCAAAATATCATTGGCATCACCAAAAATACGTTTGAAGTGGCGAAAGAACAACGACATTTATTCATAATGGGTGGTTTTTCGCTTCCATTAAGCGATAAATTGGTCGCCAAAAGCAATGGCTTTTTAAAATACACGCCGAACGCCACTTGGACGATAGATGCCAATACCAATTTTGTTTATGATGAACAATTGACCGTAGGTTTGACCTATCGAACAGGACAAAAAACATGGCTTCGTTTTCCCGAATCGATTGATATACTGTTATTTATGAATCTGAATAAATATTTGGGATTAGGGATTTCGTATGATGTCGTGCTTTCGCCGATGGCGGCGCAACAAAAAGGCAGTTTAGAAATTACGATGCAGTATCATCGGAAGAAACCTGCTTTACAATTAAGTAATCCGAGAGGCTTTTTTTGAAATAAAATTATTTTTATATGAATTATAAACATACCGTTAAAGAACGTTTTTTGCGTTACGTCCAAATCGACACGCAAGCGGATCCAATGTCTGAAACCAGTCCAAGCAGTGCAAAACAAAAGGATTTATCTCGGCTTATCGTCCAAGAACTCCATGAAATGGGTATTTTGGATGCGGAAATGGATGAATTTGGTTATGTTTATGCAACGATTCCTGCGACGACGACCAAATCGAATGTCCCTGTTTTATGTTTTTGCGCGCATTTGGATACTGCACCCGATTGTTCGGGTACGAACGTGAAACCGATTGTCCATTCCAATTATCAAGGGCAAGATATTATATTACCAGAGGATACGACGCAGGTTTTGCGCGCCACCGAACATCCGCAATTGGGTGAAAAAAAGGGGCATGACCTCATTACAGCCAGTGGATTGACGCTTTTGGGGTCGGATGATAAGTCGGGCGTAGCGGAAATCATGGATGCTGCGCATTTTTTCATGAATCACCCGACGATACTGCATGGTAAAATACGGCTTTTGTTCACAACGGACGAAGAAATTGGACGTGGGGTGGATCATGTAGATATTCAAAAATTAGGTGCATCCGTCGCTTACACGTTGGATGGCGGCGCGATTGGAACGCTCGAAAATGAAACTTTTTCAGCAGATGGCGCGACGATTGACATTGAAGGCGTTTCTGCGCATCCCGGTTATGCGAAAAGTCGAATGGAAAACGCGATTAAAATTGCAGCCGATATTGTTGCAGCCTTGCCGAAACATCGGTTAACGCCTGAAACAACGCATAAAAAACAAGGTTTTATCCACCCTACGAAAATCGAAGGGAGTTTAGAAGCCGCTAAAATTTCTTTTATTTTGCGCGATTTTGACAATGATTTGTTGAAAGAAAAGGCGGTTATCCTCAAAAATACGATGGATAAAGTGATGAAACGGTATCCAAATTCAAAAGCGACGTTGCGCGTGTCCGAACAATATCGAAATATGAAAAAAGTATTGGACACACAACCCAAAATCGTCCAATATGCGATGGAGGCTATCCAAAAAGTCGGTTTGAAGCCTCAATTAGGCAGTATTCGGGGCGGAACAGACGGTTCTCGACTTTCTTTTATGGGTTTGCCTTGTCCGAACCTGTTTGCGGGCGAGCAGGCAATTCACTCGCGTCAAGAGTGGGTTTCGGTGCAAGATATGGAATTAGCAGTTAAAACAATCGTGGAATTGTCTCAAATTTGGGAGGCGCACACATAAAAATAAAAAAGGATCATATATGTTAGAAATAGCGAACGCGCTTGAATCCAAAATCAAAGAAGCATTGATTGCTTTCCAACCTTTTACAGAAGCCGATTGGTCGTCCAAGCCCAATCCTAAAAAATGGTCGCGCAAAGAAATTTTAGGGCATTTGATAGATTCTGCTCAAAATAATACACAACGTGTTGTTAGGTCGCAGCAAGTCAATGATTTACATATTATTTATAGTCAAAATCATTGGGTTGCTGCGCATAATTATCAATCTTATCCTATCACGGAATTACAATTGATATGGTTTTACACGAATAAGCATTTTTGTCATTTATTGAAAAATGTGCCCACAGAAAAATATCAAAATCGATTGAATATGGGCAGTGCAAATGCACCCGATTTGTGGACAATGGAACGAGTTGTACAAGATTATATCGTTCATTTGGAGCATCATTTGAAGCAAATCATGCTTTAATTCCTCAGTACGGGACAAAATACTTTTCATCACAGATTGAACAGATTTAACGAGATTTTCACAGATTTTTTTGATTTTAAGCATTGAAAATCAAAAAAATCTGTGAAAAATGGGATGTTTCATTTTTAGGTTACACTTTTGGATACATTGGGATACAAATGGATGTACGGATTTCACAGATTTCACGGATTAATACGGATTTTTTTTGTTTTTTTGCTTGGGTTTTGAGCATGAATTCCAAAAAAATCCGTACGAATCCGTGAAATCTGTGAAATCCGTACATCCATTTGTATCCCAATGTATCCAAAAGTGTAACTTGCTTTTCGCACCGAATGAAACATCCCTGAAAATCTCGTTAAATCTGTTCAATCTGTGATGAAAAGTATTTTTGTCCCGTACTGAGCGCAGAAATAGGAACTTTCAAAATCAAAGTCAAATATTTGTTTCAAACATAATTTCTAAAAAATATTTGTTATTGTAATGATTTAAAATACGATTACCAAAGGTACCTAAATTTTTTTACCAATTCCGCAACCAGTTGATTTTTCGTCAGTAGCAAAACAATTTTGCCTCGAATGACTCAAATTTTTTGTAAAAATTCGTGCAATTCGAGGCAAAATATCAATTTTTATTTGCCAAAACGTTGTCTTCCAACGATTCGTTTATTTTGTTCATCCGATTTGCGCATGAAAATCGCTTGGTAATATTCACCCGCAACCCATTTATCCAAAAACGCATCGTAGTTTTTAGCACCTGGATTGCCCGATATGCCTCCCGGAAACACCACAAAAGCTCTTGGAAATGTATCCATTT
This sequence comes from Bacteroidota bacterium, assembly GCA_039795795.1. GTDB lineage: Bacteria > Bacteroidota > Bacteroidia > Chitinophagales > Saprospiraceae > JAAFJT01. The sequence continues at coordinate 7,993 of JBDKKX010000173.1, forward strand.
CAACAATCATCCGCCACGACGGTCCATGATTCTTCTTTACCGCATTGATAGAGTTCGCTTGTCCGCCATTATTTAAATTTTTTCGACCAAAACCGGGCAACATCGCCAGATGCGGCACTTCTGTCCCCTTGTATTGCGCATACGTTTTGACAGGGCTGATTGGGTTGAGCAATATTTTACTAACTTCTGCTACACTTTTTTGGAAGGTTTGCGTCAAAACTTGGCTTGCCGTTTCCACCGCAGGCGTTGATTTGATGTCAAAAAACTTATTTTTCAGATCATTTTTCAACAAATCCGTCGTCCGATATAACTTGGGCTTCAATAAAATCTTCGCATTTTTATCTGCAAAAACTTCATCCCAAAGCGTTTCGTGGAACCATTTTATCCAAATATCAAAAAGCATTGGTTCCGCGCCCATCTCTTTCTCATAATGATAATTCCAACCCTTCAATTTTTCAAAAAATGGTTTTTCAAGCGCGGTTAACGCTGTCGAATCCAAATATTTCAACATTAATGGCAGATTTTCTCGCGCAGACAAGCCATCATTATCATTTTGCATCGCCATCATCTTTTCCACCGTAATCGAATCCATTTTTGCCAATTTTTCATTCACCAACCGTCCCCGATACGCATCAAAACTTTCACTCAAATAATAATAAGGATAAGACGGATCGGTAGAATGCTGATTCGCAGATGAAATATAACCCCGCGTCGGATTTTTATACCGAGCAACGTGTTCAGGCGGGATAAAACCACCCCAATTATTCGCACTCAAACTTCCATCTTGCACAAATCGACCTTGATTCCGCGCTCGAATCGGAAATTTTCCCGCCACTGTCAACGCAATATCACCATCTTTGCACGCAAAAGCAAAATTTTGAGCAGGACTGCTATAACTTTTCAAGGCTTCTACATAATCTTTATGATTTTTTGCCTTCGCCAACTGCACAAAAGCCCAGATTTCATCCGTTGTGGACACGTCGTGCGGCAGCCAACGAAATGCCAAATCTTTTTTAGGAAAGGTATCCCGCGTATAAACAACCGGTCCCCAAACTGTATATCTAACGGTATCTTTTACCGCGCCTTTCGATTTAACATTAAAAGTTTCAATTTTCAAATCCGCTTTGCGTTTTTGACCATCCAACATATATTCCGTGCGCGCCGCATCCGTCCATTGAATCGCGTACCAATCTCCCACATCTTGCCCGACATTCGTTTCCGACCAAGCAATGTTTTCATTGAAACCAATCACAAGACATGGAATCCCAGGTACAGAAACACCATAAACATTCATATCACCTCCTTTTAACTGCATTTCATACCAAATACTCGGCAAACGAAGGCTCAAATGCGGGTCGCCACACAAAATCGGTTTACCACTTTTTGTTTTTTTACCCGAAACTGCCCAATTGTTTGAACCATTATTCGGGTCAGGACGCTCGCCCGCAGGCACAAAATCAATAAAACCAATACTACTATCTTTTGAAACAAAAGGTTGTTTTTTAGCGGCAACAGGCGTAAAATCCCATTTCGTTCCTTCGGGCACAATCGGCGATTGTTCCTTAAAATACTGTGGATAAACAAAATCAAAATCCGCTTTTAACAAAGCTCTTGCATTGGTCGTTTCTAAATCTTCTTCATGCGCACAAAGGGTTTGCGCCATATTTTTCAACATCAACGCCGTTTTTAAAATCGTCCAAGCCTCTGGCTTATAACCCATAATTTTAAATTCAACAGGGTAATCCTTTGGTTTTAAACCATTTATGTACGCATTCGCTCCTGCGGTATAACGTTCTAATAAACGCATCGTTTCTGGAAATTTCGCCCAACCTTTCACTGCATTTTCAGCCGCAAACACCATTCCTTTCCGTCGTTGCGTCTTGTCCCACTCTAAGTAATTAGTGCCGTTAACAAGTGATTTTTCT
>JBDKKX010000174.1:0-9862 GCA_039795795.1 Bacteroidota bacterium
CGGATTTCACCGATTTGTACGGATTTTTTTATTTTTTTTTGCCTAAAATCAAGCATTGAATTCCAAAAAATCCGTACAAATCCGTGAAATCCGTTGAATCCGTACATCCGTTTGTATCCTAATTTTCCAAAGCGGAAACTGCTGACCCTCCAAAGGCTTGATAAATTGATTTTGTCCAACTTCTTAAAAGGCTACAAATCCTAAAAAATCTTAAAAATCAATCCCATTTAATCCCCAAAAATCCTATTTAATCCGAATTCCAGCGTACCACACAACTTAAATTCATCAATTCATCCTTATTAAAATGGCAATTCATCAAAGAACAAAATCTCTTTTAGCGCGACAACATGAATTATCCGATACTTTTTTCCAACTAAAAGTATTAAATGGCAAAGAACGAATCGATGCTCAATTCCCATTATTCGCCCAAAAAGCAGCAGATGCAGGTTTTAAACCATTGAAAGCCAATCGTTTAGAAATATTTCAAGTCAATACAGGTAAATTGTGTAATCAGACCTGTGCGCATTGTCATGTAGATGCGGGACCCGACAGGAAAGAATTGATGTCGCGTAAATTATTGGAAAAGTGTCTGAATATATTGTCTCAATACGATATTCCGACGGTGGATATTACAGGTGGCGCGCCCGAAATGCACCCTAATTTTCGATGGTTTGTGCAGGAATGTCGCAAATTGGGTAAAAATATTATAAATCGTTGTAATTTGACAATCATCGTTGCGAATCCAAAATATCATGATTTGCCCTCGTTTTTCACTGAAAATCAAGTACATATCATTTCGTCTTTGCCGTATTTCAGCAAAAGTCGCACGGATGCACAACGCGGCGATGGCGTTTTTGAAGATTCTATTAAAGCCTTGAAAATGTTGAATGCAGTCGGTTACGGACAAACGGGTAGTGGTTTGAAATTGGATTTGGTTTATAATCCGTCGGGCGCGTTCCTGCCTGCGGCACAACAGGTTTTGCAAGACGAGTTTAAACGACAATTGAAACGAAAATATGATATTATTTTCAACCAATTGTTTGCTATAACGAATATGCCGATTAGTCGCTTTATGGAATATTTATTAGAATCAGGCAATTATGAAACATATATGTCCTTGTTAATCAATGCTTTCAATCCTGCGACGGTTGCGGGCGTGATGTGTCGGAATACGATTTCTGTGGGTTGGGACGGCTATTTGTACGATTGCGATTTTAACCAAATGTTGGATTTGAAAGTCAGTGATAAAGCGGCGCATTTGAATGATTTTGATTTTGAAGCCTTGTCGAATCGGAATATTGTTTTGAATCAGCATTGTTATGGCTGTACGGCGGGTGCAGGTTCGTCATGCGGGGGCGAATTAGTTTGATAAGAATATTATAACAGCATAAGTTGTTTTTAAGAAATTTTATTTTGAAATTATGGAAACGGATTTTTTCTTGTCATTCCGTAGGAATCTGGCGTTTCCTACGGAATGACAAGAAAAAATCCGTTTCCATTCTCCCATTGTACCGCTTTTTTCTAAGGCAAGCACAAGATAGCCAAAGCATCTCTTTTTATACAAAAACATCCCTTTTTATACAAAAATAGAGGCAGTTGCCTAAGATTTCGTAAAAAACCCTTGAATATCTCAATTTTCAAGTAAAAAAGGTTCCTCCCAATGCGATTGTGGAACACGGTACTGCCAAAAACATCTCAATGGAAATCCATTCGGAGTGTTTTGGTCCTCATTGCTCCTAAGGAACGCTTTCCGGACGCAAAGGTAATCTCTTTTTCCGATTCGCCAAATCCTTTTTTATATTTTTATTTTTGTAAATTGGAGCGGACAAAATGGTATAATATTGTATCTTTTTGTAGATTCCAAACAGCTCTTGTTACAACAACCGCTCAACCAAATTTCAAAACCCAATCTCGATACAACGGCACCCGCATTTCATACCAATTATCGCCTCGTTTTTCGATAAAACGATGTCGTAACAATAATTTTACGGCTGAATCAGACACGAATTACCCTCACGCGATACGCAAAACGGTGCACCGTATAAATTCACTGCTCGATTTTGGCGCAAATCGTTCCAAAGTAATTTCGTCAAATTGGGGCGTAAAAAAGACATCAGTTCTAATTTTTTTTGACACAAATTTAATTAATTTATTCAAAAGATTTGTGAAAATTCATCAAATTTGTAGCTCAATTCAAAAAAAGATGAATATGAACATCAAATCCCTCCAAAATCAAGTGATGGATCTTATCGCTCGCGCCAGAACGCCAGAAGCTGTATCCATTCTGTTAGAATGGGCAAAGCATCATGGTAATGCGAACGCGAAACATCACGCAACCTTAATTAGCAGCGAATGGAGTGCGCTCCAAACCGCCAGAATTACAGGGGTGTTGCGAGCCGACGAAGAACGCGTCCGTTCCTCCAAATTGAATACACAAATTATTCACTTTGAATGGACGACCCAAGAGCCAATCATAGACGATAAACGGGTTACAACCGATTTAAACATCTTGTTTATGGGCGTTAATCCGTTTAAAGTCAATAAAGTACCCTTGCACGAAATGTTTTATGAGATCCAAAAACGGTTGCAAAATAAAAAAACGACGACTGCTTACACCCTCAAAGAACAATTATTCGCTCGAAAAAAAGATTTTCAAGCCGAAATTTTAAATGCAGTCCCCAAACCCAATATCATTCATTTTACAGGCTTAGGCAAATTGACCAAAGCCCAAAAAGACAAGTTGTGCAAAGCCACTCAAGTAGCGAATTGGGATTTATTTGGCGGCTTGATTTTCCATGACCGCGATTATCAATCCATTGAATCCGTGAATGCCGAAGATATAGGCGGTTATTTCAAATATTTTGTGGAAAATGAAAAATTGCCGATTCATACCGTTTTTTTGAGCGCGTGTTACGCTGCGCCGCAGGCAAAAGCGATTGCGCAATCTGTCCCTTATGTCGTTGGCATGCGCAAAGAAGTGGAAAATAACTTTGTATTGGACTTTTCAGAAGCCTTTTATAGTGCGTTGGCAGATGGCAAGACGGTTCCAGAGGCGTTTGAACGCGCACAAGCCTTGGCAGATCGTTCCAAAGTGAAAGAATTCGTTCGTTTTTACGTACGGGGCGAATTGCAACAATGGGCAAGTTAAAGGTTTTCGCCTATAAAGTTCGGGAAACTTGGAAAGTTTCCCGAACTTGTGTGAGACCTTATTAAAATGCTTTTACTTTAGGATTAAATGGGATTGATTTTTTAGGATGATTCGGATTCAAATCGTAAAAATCAATCCTATTGTTCACAACTCTAAATCCAATACAATCGCATCCACGATTCGTTGATGCCGCTTTTTGATAAACGCTTCATCAATATTGGACAACATTGCGATTTCTTTCGTCATTGCTAAAATAGTTTGGTCGTAAATCGCCTTTTTTTTAGTAAAATCAAAATTGCGAGCCGCAGAATTCATTTTTTGAGTTAACAACGTCATATTCCCTAATTTATAGGTGTAATCTTTTCTAAATGTATTGCTAAAATCAGTTAACCAATTGGTTTTAGCATCTGGATTTTGTGGAATAATATGCTCCAAAGATGCATTTTCTACCTCTAAATGTTGCGCAACCACATCTTTAGGTAATTTGCTATCCAATGCATAATAATATTTAACCAGCATCGCTCGCCCAATTTCATTGTCTTTAATGGGCTCATCTAATAATTTTTTTAACTCATCTAATTCAAATATATTTAAAACAAATACATTTTTAGCTTCATTTGTTTTTTGCTCATTTAATTCGTTAATCGCTTCATAAAAAGGTTTCGTACTGAACCTTTTTGTCGTACCTAACAGCATGTAAATGACATTTTTTTCAAAAACTTTCAAAAAATCTAAAATTTGGGTTTCATCGGACTCATTTCGGAACAAGGTTAAAAGGACATTCAATAAATTGCCCGAATTACCCGAATGAATCAAAAATGCAATTTTATTTTTAATGGTTTTATTAGAAAAATCAAGGTTTAAGATTTTAGTATAAATAGCTAAATTTTGTTCTATGTCTTTATAGAACAAATTAATCTTATGTTCTTTTAATGAATGTTTAAAAGACTCTTTATAAATATCTTGTAAATCATTGAATGCCGAATGTTGTTGACTTTTGCCGCGTGTACTTTCCACATAGCGACTTACAAATTCCGTATTTAATTCATAACGGCTATCTAAATCGCGCCATTTTTTGTTCGGATCTAAATGCGCATACTTATCTGGTTTTAACGATTTTAAAATATGGAATTCACTAATTAAGAAATTTCTAAATAAATCTTTATTAGAAAGTGGTAATCCTCTATTATTTAAAATCTCAAAAATTTGATAAGCAACATCAAATTTAGGCGCACGGATTTGTAAAATAGTTACTTTATTCCTCAAAAATTCAAAAAAACCATCTAAATTCTCCGCAGTTTCAGTCGTGAAAATGCCATCTTTTAAAAAATTTTGTTTTAATTGGTCAATAAAAAACAATCTGTTTTTAAAATAGCGATTTGTTACTTCTTTTTGTTCTTCGGAAGCCTCTTTGAGTGAAATGAGCGAAATATCCCCACATTCCATCACTATTTTGAGTACATTATCGTAATCAAAACCAATGGTTTTCTGTATTTTGACTTTTTTTTCAGGTTTTCGGTATAATCCATTTCGTTTTTCATTGAAAATCAATTTATCAATATTATCTGTAGATGCCTTGATAAATTCTAAAAATTCGGTTTGATTGTGAGCTGGAATATTTTTTTTAACCCGAATTTCATTCAAAAAACATTTAATTGCTGTCAAAAGCATCGTCAAAGTGGTTAATCTTTGTTGCCCATCCACGACTTCATATTCTCTTTTTGTACCATCTCCAATCACGACCATAGAACCCATAAAATAGATATTTGCATTCTTACTTTCGTAAAAATCAATCAAATCTTGCCAAATGACGTTCACTTGGTTATTTTTATCGCTTTTGCCGATGCAATCCCATGAATACGGGCGTTGATATTCGGGAATGATGTAAGTCATTTCATTCCCGAATAAATCATTTAAAACTTTTTGTTCTGTTATGAATTCCATTTGTAATTTTAGAACAGGATTAAAGTGCCAAAAATACATGTTTTTGATTAGAAAACCTACTATTCATCAAATATCCTTCATCGAAAGCATGACGCGTTTCCGTCCTCTATCCAATTCAATGATTTTAACTTCAACAATTTGTTGCAACTTAACGACTTCATTCGGATTCCGAACAAACCGATTAGCCAATTGCGACACATGCACCAAGCCATCTTGCTTCACGCCAATATCCACAAATGCGCCGAAATTTGTAATATTGGTCACAATGCCAGGGACAATCATACCCACTCGCAAATCTTCCAAGGTCCGAATCCCTTCCGCAAAGGCAAAAGATTTGGCTTCCCCTCGTGGGTCAAGCCCTGGTTTATCCAATTCTTTCATAATATCATTCAAAGTCGGCAAACCAATTTTATCACTTACATACAAGTTCAAATCCATAGAGGAGCGCAATTTCTTATCTGCAATCAATTGATTTACAGTTACTTTTAAATCCGTAGCCATTTTTTCGACAATGTGATAACTCTCAGGATGAACCGCCGTATTATCCAACGGATGCGCGCCATTGCGAATGCGCAAAAAACCTGCTGCTTGTTCAAAGGCTTTTGCACCCAATCGCGTCACCTTTTTCAACTCATTTCGACTTTTGAACAAACCGTTTTCTGTCCGATGATTGACAATATTTTGTGCCAAAGCGGGACCCAAACCCGAAATATACGTCAATAAATGTTTACTCGCCGTATTCAAATTCACGCCAACCATGTTCACACAACTTTCCACCGTCCTATCCAAACTGGATTTTAAAGAAGTTTGATTTACATCATGTTGATATTGACCGACTCCAATGCTTTTTGCATCAATTTTAACTAATTCCGCTAACGGATCCATCAGTCGCCGCCCGATGCTGACCGCGCCCCGCACTGTCAAATCCAAATCTGGAAATTCCGTTCGCGCCACTTCCGAAGCCGAATAAATGGACGCGCCCGATTCATTCACCATAAAAATCGCAACAGGCGTTTCAAATTTCAAAGCCCGAATAAAACTTTCTGTTTCACGTCCCGCCGTTCCATTCCCAATCGCAATGGCTTGAATTTGAAACTTTTTAACCCATTGTTGCACCTTAAATGCCGCATCATCGGCTTGATTTTGCGACAAATGCGGATAAATCGTATCATTATAAACCAAATCCCCCGTATCCGACAAACAAACCGTTTTACAACCTGTCCGAAAGCCAGGGTCAAGACCCATCACGCGTTTCTGCCCAAGTGGTGCAGCCATCAATAATTGACGCAAATTGTTTACAAAAACGTTAATCGCCTCTTCATCCGCCTTCTCTTTCGACTTATTTTTAAATTCCGTTTCAATACTGGCAGACAATAATCGTTCATAAGCATCCTTGACCGCCTCCAAAACTTGCCGCCCAGACGCATTATTGCTATTCACATATTCATCAGACAACACTTGAATCACTTCATCTTCATCTGGCGCGATGCTGACACGCAAAAAACCTTCCTCCTCCCCGCGCCGAATCGCCAATAACCGATGCGAAGGACATTTATTCAACAATTCCTCACTTTTGAAATAATCTTTATATTTAACCCCTTCTTCTTCCTTGCCTTTGACGACTTTACAATGCAATAAACCTTTCTTTTCAAACGCCTGCCGAACCAACATTCGCGCTCGTTCATCCTCATTCACCCGTTCCGCAAGGATGTCTCGCGCCCCTTGCAACGCATCTTCTTCGGTCGGCACTTGCTCATTTAAATACGATTTTGCCAAAATTTGAACATCTTTATATTTTTGACTCATAACAGCATCTGCCAAAGGCTCCAATCCTCGTTCTTTCGCAATCGAAGCCCGTGTTTTTCGTTTGGGCTTGAAAGGCAGATAAATATCTTCTAATTCGGTAAGATTATAAGTATTCACAATGCGTTTACGAAGGTCATCGGTCAATTTGCCTTGATCATCAATAGATCTGAGAATCGCTTCCCGCCGTTTTTCCAATTCTTGCAATTTTTGGTACTGCGTCCAAATATCCGCAATTTGAACTTCGTCCAAAGAACCCGTTAACTCTTTGCGATAGCGCGCAATAAACGGAATCGTCGCCCCCTCGACCAATAAAGCAACCGTACTTTCAACTTTTCGGAGTTGTATGTTTAAATCATTCGCAATGATTTGGAGATGTATGTTATTCATTTTTTATCCTTTATTTTTGAAGAACAACTATTTTAAAGGGCGCAAAAATACAGAAAGGTTTTGGTTTAAAACCATAAATGTAATCCTTTAAAAAATCAAGGAAGGGTGATTTCTTTCCAAAAAATCTCTTCGTTCTTCACCACGACAACAAATCCGCGTAAATTTTTGCGATTCATGTACTTTTTCAAAACCAAATATTTTTTTAATTGGATCTCAGCAGCGTCTAACACTTCATTTACGACGGATGTATCTTTCTTTTTAAGATATTTCAATTCAAACACAATCTCGTATTTAGGCTTATAACCGCGCATTGCCTCCAAATGAATATCAATATAACGACGTTGTTCTTCTTCTTCAGAAGATATATAATAAAATTGTTGATGATGTAATAAGCTGATAAAGATAGCTTTCAGTGAACCTTCATGGAATTGCATAGCATCTCGGTTCGAGTGAATCAACAACACTTCTTTCACTTGGTCTAAAAAAGGTTGAGGATTCGCATTTTTAGCCAATGTCCGAATCGCATCATTGATAGGATTGTTATCAATCGGCAATTCATCACTATTGCGCAACAACGCCACAAAATATTGAGCATATAATTTTTCAATCAAGTAATTCGGATATTTAAACACGTAACTACTCAAATCTCGCCCCGCAATCGTCAAAAAGCCCATGTAAAACAACATGCTGACAGCATCCGATGCAGTAAAACCGCGTTCTAAACTGAATACTTCGGTCAATTCTGTTGTAATCGATTTTTCCTCAATCAATTTTCGGAAGGTCGGCAAAGTGAATGGGTCTTGTCGAACCAATTCAAATACTTGGCGTATTTTTTTGTAATCGGAAGCGATATTAGGGTCTAAAAACGTTTTAGGATAATGATTTAGGCGAAGATATTGGCTCACAAAATACAAAACCATCGTCGAATTATAAATTTTTTTCTTTATATCATCACTAAATAAATAACCATTATACCAATTGCGCAAATCAGTCAGCACTGTGGACAAAACCCCTTTGGCAAGCCCTCCTCTAATTAATAAGGCTTTAACTTCCGATTCTTCAAAGCCTAACATATTGTGAAATGGCCATGCCAAGGAAATATTGGTCGTAATATTGTACCCACTGCCCATACTATCCAGCGTCATCGGCGCAATGCCCGAGAGATAAATTCTGGAAACTTTGCCCAAGCTGGTCTGAGATTTCAAAACTTCATAAAAAACACGGACATCCCCATCTTCGCTGACCGCTTTCTCAAACGCACGACTGTGATAACTCAATAATTGATTGGTAAATTGGTCATATTCATCAATCATTACATATATTGCCCCTTGCTGAAATACATTTCGACGCGTAGCCACTCTAAAAAAAGTAATCAAAGCATTTGAAGGTTCTTCTTCAGCTTCAATCACTTGAAAATCAACGGATTGGAAAAATTCAGGATACCTTGTAAAAAAATTTTCAATGCCTGCTTTAACCTGTTTCAAAAAGGCTTTTAAAACAATTTGAGGATTACTCGTCGTAATACCACTGAAATCAAACCGCAAAATAAAAAATTGGTTCGCCAATGGCGTTGGATTTTTGCCAACGTGTAAATCGCCAAATAAGGTTTGAAACTGATCTTTATGCTCTCGACCGTAATAATAATGCAACATGCTGATAAACAAGGATTTACCAAAACGGCGCGGACGCAAAAAGGCTGGAAATTTAGTCCCTTTTTCTTCCAAAATAGTTATAAAATGGGTTCTATCTTGGTAGAAACTGCCACTTGTTCTAATCGATGCAAAATCTGCATCCCCATAAGCTATTTTTAACATCTTGTTGGATTTTGGTGAATGGATATGCAAAAATAAGTCTTTTTTTTAAAAACCCAACTTCATTTCTTTTTGCTTGCACTGTGATCCAACTGTACCCATAAAAAGGTTTTTTAAGGTTAATTTAAACGATAAAACACGCATTTTACACATAATAATCTAAACTATATATTGGCAATTCAAATAAATATTAAATTTTTATTTCTCTTTTTTAAAAAAAAGTAAAATTTTTTATACTTTTTTTTCGTTTTTACTTGCACAGTTCAAAAATAGTTTGTAGCTTTGGCATTATAATTACTTTTAATTCGTTCTTTTTACTTTTAGAGTTCATTCAAACCCTTATTTACTAACCAAAACCAATTCTGACATGAATATCACGTTTGAAGAATTGAGGAGTATCAAACATCGCTTGCCACATGGCAGCATTCGCCGTATCGCCAAAGCTTTGTCGAAAGACGAACAAGCCGTGCGTAATTTTTTTGGCGGCAACCGCTTTAAAGGCACGACGGTCGATTGGCATATTGAGCCTGGCCCTGGAGGCGGTATTGTGAACGTCAAAGACACGTCCATTATTGAAATGGCAAAATGTATTTTGAAAGAGAAGGTTTTAGAAAAAACAGCATAAAACATTAAAATACGCGTTTTTAAGAAAAATAATGTCGAAAATGCGTCATTTTTAAAATTTTATTTTGTCTTTTTTGGAATCGCTCCACCCAGAAACTTACAAACGAATCTAATTATTCACCCAAAACCCATTCGGCAAAAA
>JBDKKX010000175.1:0-9832 GCA_039795795.1 Bacteroidota bacterium
AAAATGTAGATACGCACGTCCGTGCGTATCTAAACAATTCGGTAAAATGTAGATACGCACGGACGTGCGTATCTAAACAATTCGGTAAAATGTAGTAGATACTACACGGAAAACATTAATTTTCAATCTTTTAATTTAGATACGCACGTCCGTGCGTATCTACACGGAAAACATTAATTTTCAATCTTTTAATTGAGTTGAAAATAAATTTGAGCACAACTTGCGTCCAGTTTGAAACTGGACGCAAGTTTATTTTACCAAATGATTTAGGACAAGTATCGTTTTGGATAATTGGAGAAATCTAGTATTTTTAACCACATTTCTCTAAGTATCGTTTTGGATAATTGGAGAAATCTAGTATTTTTGACGCGATTTCTCTAAGTATCGAAATCAATACTTAGAGAAATCTAGTATTTTTAACCACATTTCTCCAATTATCCAAAAATGACAACTATAGAAATCATCGGCAGAGCCAAAGAAAAGGCGCGTTTAGAAAAAATCCTGCAATCGAATCAAGCAGAATTTCTTGCCTTATATGGGCGACGGCGCGTCGGAAAGACGTTTTTAATCCGTCAATATTTGAAAAAAGAACTGGTTTTTGATTTTTCGGGTTCCAAAGAAGCGTCCAAAAAACAACAATTGAACAATTTTTTCGCAGAATATCTCGCCCGAACCCAAGGAAAACAAGAAACGCTTGTGCCTACGTCATGGCAAATGGCTTTTCGTTATTTAGCGGATTATTTGTCGGGCTTGTCTGGAAATGCGACCAAGCAAGTCGTTTTTTTAGATGAAATGCCTTGGTTGGATACACCGAAATCCGATTTTATATCCGCTTTAGAGTTTTTTTTGGAATCAACACGTATCAAAAATGGATCACGTTTTATTGATAGCGTGTGGTTCGGCATCGTCCTGGATTCGGAAAGACCTTATCCATGCAAGAGGCGGACTTTATAACCGTATCACGCAACGTATTAAATTAATGCCCTTTAATTTGTATGAAACCAACCTGTTTCTACAAAGCAAAGGTATCCATTTGCCACATAGCCAAGTACTCGAATTGTATATGGTTATGGGTGGTATTCCGTTTTACTTGAAAGAAGTGCAACAAAGCGGAAGTTTGACGCAAATCATTGATGAAATCTGTTTTTCATCTGAAGGATTATTGAGCAAAGAAATCGAAGAATATAAACAATTATATCATTCGATTTTTCGAAATGCAAAACATCATATTGAAATTATTGAAATCTTGGCATCGAATCCACAAGGCATGACGCGAAGCGAAATTGCGACCGCCGCCAAAATTGCCGAAAGTGCATTATCTAAAACGTTAGAAGAATTGGTTGAATGTGATTTTATCACTCATTTTCAACCGTTTATAAATAAGAAAAAAACAGCTATTTTCAAACTGACCGATTTATATTCGTTGTTTTACCTTAAATTTATCCAGCACAACAAAGGCGCGGGCAATAAAATTTGGGAGCAATTAGCACAGCAAAATACTTACAAATCATGGAGTGGTTATGCTTTCGAGAATATTTGTATGATGCACACCGACCAAATTAAAGCGGCATTAGGCATTAGTGGTGTCTTCACGAAGCATAACGCTTGGAAATTTAAAGGCAATGATACATTGCCGGGCGCGCAAGTAGATATGGTTATTGACCGCGCTGACCAAATTATTCATTTGTGCGAGGCAAAATTTACAAAAGAAAATTTTGTAATTAACCTTGCCTACGCGCAACAGTTGAGGTTGCGCAAATCCATTTTCAAACAAGCAACCGAAACTAAAAAAGGGGTGTTTACAACGCTGCTAACCACTTATCCTGCGTTGCAGAATAAATATTATCTCGAAGAAGTGGATAGTGAAATTACGATGGAGCAATTGTTTGAATTTTGATGCAGTGCGCTGTAAAATTTTAAGGAATGTGCATTCGATAGGAAGAAACGATTTTTTTCCCGCCGATTTCGCGGATTGCTTGGGATGTTTCATTTTTAGGTTACACTTTGGGATACATTGGGATACGAATGGATGTACGGATTTTACAAATTTCACGGATGGGTACGGATTTTTTCTTGTCCTTCCGTAGGAATCTGAGTTTCCTACGGAAGGACAAGAAAAAAATCCGTACGAATCGGTGAAATCCGTGAAATCCGTACTTCCATTCGTATCCCAATGTATTCCAAAGTGGAACCTAAAAATGAAACATCCCAAAAAATCCGCGTAAATTCGTAAAATCCGTGTCATCCGTGTTCCAATTCGTACCATAATGTATTATCATCGAACTCACGTTTATTTAATTTTCCTCAAAACCCCAAAACCCCGCGAAACAGATTTACCAATCCCAATAAAATTCGGCAAAAGCGCATTTGTAACCAATTTTCCTTTAAAAGCGGACATGATTGTATTTTTAAAATTGGTTTCATATTCTGCCACTTGCGCATCCATCAAAATGCGGTTTTCCTGCGACAGGTGCAAGTCAAATCCTTTGAAAAAAGATAAGAGATTCCGTTTCGCAATACTATCTAATTGGTCTTGTTTTTCATCATCGTTATAGCGTTTGAAACGGGCATAATTCTCCTGATTCAACGCCATCCAAAGGCTTTCAAATCGATACGTATGTAATTTATCCCCAATGCCAATAACAGCGTTATCCGCCGCAATGTCTTTTGCATAAACTGGATATATTTTTCCATCAATATTTAATTCCTTGATTTCCATGAATAATTGAACCATTAATGCCGCGCCTTCGCCCAAGCCAACCAACGTCGGCACATCTTGAATGACCTTGTATTGCACCAACGGATATGCATAACGCAATTCGCCGCCTTCCAAATGGTTGTGCAACAAAGGCGAAGTTTCCTTGAAAAAATTCCCAAAATAACCGCGCAATTTATGTGCATCGCGCGGGTGTAAACGGATTTCGGGAAACGAAATCGTCACTAATTGTATTTCCGTTGTTAAATTCATATAATCTGGATTGCGGGGTCTTTTAATTCAAAACCAAGAATTAAATCATAAAACGATTTCCAATTTCTGCCGTAAATCAAAAAAGCCTTTTCTTCTCCCGTTGGAATGGTGTATTTCTTTTTGGGAAAACGCGTTACATATTGCAATAATTTTGGTTGTATTGCTTTTAATGCATCTTTTCGTAGAAATGGATTCTCTATTTTGCGACAAGCTTCATACTCTTTCCAAATCGCTTCCGCCGCCGCTTCACAAGGCACAAACACATCTAAAAAACGATTGTCGTCTGGAATCAACGTAAATGCTGCTGCCACATCTTCCAATTGGAGTTGTTGCATGGCTTTAATCAGTTTATCCGAATCATTTTTAAGGTCGGTATTGCCTGCTCGAACGGCTTGTGCATATTCGTTATTTAACTCAAATAATTGATTTTCAGCGATGAACGCAGGTCTTGATTTTAATATTCTTTTTGTAATTTCCAGCAAACTCGTGTCTCGATACACGTATTGACATTTGCCGAGATGAAACAATTTCACTATCCCGCGCCCCTTCAATTTGTTGCGATTGCAACGCCCTGCGGATTGATTAATGCTGTCTATCGGCGCGAAATCGCGGTAAACTCTGTCTAAATCAATATCGACTCCTGCCTCGACTACCTGAGTCGAAACCACAATTTTGCGTTTACCGCCTTTGGCTTTTATCGCTTCAATCACTTCCAACCGTTTGAAAGGCAAAATCGAACTGGATAAATATAACAATTGATTGTCCTCTAAATTCAACCGTTTTTCAAGCGTGTTATAAATCCATTGCGATTGCGCAATCGTATTGACAATGATTAAAAAGGACTTATCAGGTTGATTTTCAATATCTTGTATTAAAATTTGGATAAAATCCTGTTCTTCCATTGCCCCGTAATCCGACGCTTTTAACAACGTTTGGTCAATATCCATGCGATTGAGTTGCTCGTCTTCAAAAAATTGGCGCGTGCGTCGGAAAGTCGGGTCGGTCAATTCAATAATGTCCGCTTGTTTTTTAAACAAAATCGGTTGCGTCGCCGTGACGAAAATGAATTTAGTATTAAAAAAAGCTGCCATATTTCTCATTACAAATTCAATTGCGCCATAATATTTCGTCGGAATCGCTTGCACCTCGTCCAAAATGAAAATCGCATTCGTCATATTATGGAATTTGCGCAAATCTCGATTCTTATTCGTAAAAATCCCTTCCAAAAATTGAATAAAGGTCGTCACAATCACTTCTTGTTCCCAGCCTTCGGCGAGATATTCCGCTTCCGACACTGCTAAAGCCGTTTCTACTTCCGCCTCGTCCGATTGCGCTTCGAGGGCATATTGCTCGTTGTAAGCCGACAAATAGTGGTTTTTAGTCAACCAAGTCGTGGAGGTATCGGGATGATCGTCCAAAATTTCTTTAAAAATAGCACAATTTTGGTCAATAATCGAGGTAAAAGGCAACGTATAAACAATGCGCGGCACTACGCCTTGCGGTCGAGCGTCGGTTTTGGTCTGTTCGATGAACGCCTGTTGCAAAAGAATGGCAGCATTATAAGCCGTAAGCGTCTTGCCCAAACCCGTCGGCAACGTGATGGAAAAAAAAGATGCTTTTCCATACTTTTTGGCATTTTCCGCTACGGCTTGATACGCGCTTTCTCGTTGAGCATCAATGGGTTGCGACGGTTTTCCACCAAAAGCACGCCGTTTGTGCAGGTCAATCAAGTTCAAAGGCAAGGGTTGTTTTTCCCGAAGCAACTTGATTTTCTCTTCGCCTTTCAACATCATATCGCCTTTATCCGCCGACAGCAACAGCGAAAACATCAAATGTTGCAAGAAAAAATACCGAATATCGGGCTGCTGACTCAATTTTTCCTGTAAAGGCATCGTTCTGAAATCTTCCAGAAACCGTTTTTTTAAAATCGCCCAATCTTCGCGGCGCACCGTCAACCCTTCGGGCAAAATCTGTTGATAGGCTTCAAACGCCGTACATGCCACTTGCCGTTCTAACAATTCACTTTCGTCCTCGTCCAAACCGATTTGAGGATTCCAACTCAAGCTCATCAAAAAATTGGTCAGATAACCATGATGTCGCCGAATAATTCTTATCAGAATCCCGTCGAGTATCGGGTCGGTTTCTTTAAAACAAGTCAGCGCGAAATACGCGCCTAATTTAGCATGTTGGGTCAACCGATCTTCATCCGCGCCGCGCTGGTCGGCTTGGACGATGCGTTTTTTGAGCCGCTTGAAATCTTGAATATATTCTGCGATTTCGCGCTTTTTTTTGAATTTATCATTTTCTGTATTTTTTTCCGTTGCTTCGATGATTTTGAGTTGAAAATAATCCGTTGCTTTCCCAAAATCATGGAAATAGACCAAAATCTGCCGCATTTTTTCCAAAAACGAAGTTTCAAAAAAAGGATTGGCGATGAATTTCATCGCCAACAACTTTTTAGAAATTTCATCGCACGAATCTAAATGCATTTTTAACGTTCGGTCTGGATGCGAAATGAGATTAGAAGAGGATAACATTTTGTTGATTGATTTTATAAAATTGTTTTACAAATACAGGTATAGATGCCCCTTTGCGTTCCAGCAAAATATCATCGCGTTCCGTAATATTGCGTTCCAAGTCGATTTCTATCGGAAACATACTTTGTTCCGTGACAAATAATTCTTTTCCAGCAAATTTCGGCTCATCAAAACGGATAAATTGTTTTTTGGGAATCACCGAACTGATCCAGACCGATTCTGTGGATTCCGCTAAAACCGCATCAAATTCTCCCGCGTACCTAAAAACCGATAATAAATTTGCCAACCCCATACACGGCGTATAAATTGCCGTTCGTTTTTCAAGAGCAGTCCGAAGCTGGTTATAGATTTCGGAATTTTGATGATAGAAATAAATCCGATATTTCGGACTTTTGACAAATTCCATCATGGTCGGTTTGGGTGTACCGCCCGCCCTGCGCCGTCCCAACTCAGCCCGCAAGTTGATACCCATGCGGCAAAGTTCTATCGGTTTTCGGAGCGACAGTCCCATTAAACACTGTTTGTCCATAAATGCCTTCAAATAGGCATTATCCACCTTCGACAACCCCAAAATCGCCCCGATATAGCCATAAAGACTGGTTTTCGGAGGGAGGATGTAAGTAACCGCCGAAGTCGTGGCATATGCTTTTTTGTAATGCGCATAAGACCCAGATATATCAAAAACCAATACTTTCATGGTGGTTGGGTGGTTTTATTTTTTTTCAACAATCGGATGGGTCAATTCCAAGCGGTCATCTTGTTCGAGCACGATACATTTATCTATTCTGTCATAATATTTGGTCAAAACCGCATTCAAAGCCGACGTATCCAATTCATAATTGCTCACATCTTCCAACGTGTCCATTTTATAACCGCCTTTGGGCTTCATGACCAAGCGTTCACACAAATCGCCAATATAAAAACCCTCTTTATAATCAATTTTGACCAATAAACGCGGTACATGTCCTTTTTTCGAGCGCGTTAATAAATCTTTTGTACCCTTCCACAACCCTTCGGTCAATTCTTGGATGTCATTTTCAGTAGTTTTCACCTGTTTCGCCGCATTTTCGTTGATGACCCCGTGAAAACCAATCAATCCATACGTAATATTGTGTTCCTCGCGGAAAGTCCGTTGCACGGAGGTCTCTTTGGTGGTAAAGGCACCTGTCCCTTTTATTAAATTGACTTTGACAGGATTCAACGACACGCCCATTGAAAATTGAACAGGTCCCGTATAATGAAAAATTTTACTTTTTTCCTTCGGTTTGTTTTTCGCCTTATCTGCTTTATTGGTAGATTTGTCACCCTCTTCTTTATCCTTATCTTTATCCGTTTTAGGCGCGGAAACCGCCCCAAATAAACGCGCATCAATGAATTTTTTCGCAAAATCGTCTTTATCGGTGTAAGCCTCCGAGCGTTTATCGCCCGTTACAGGCACGCCCTCCTCATCTCGAATGAAAATATCGCCTTTGTCAAGGCGCGATTTGCCATCATAACCTTTATTAAAAAGATAATCCCGAACAGTGCGTTTCAAACGCACATCCGTCACAAGACATTTGCCCGAATTTTCATCCACACGCGGGCGATTAGAATCCAACGGGTCTCCATTCGGATTGCAATATTTGACATCATACAGGAATAATAATTCGCTGCGGTTTTGAATTAAAGTCATAAAAACTGTATTTTTATAAAAATTTAAAATTTAATTTTGAGATTGCTCGAAGTTTAACCTTCTTTTTTAGCTTTGGCATCCGCCTCTTTTTGCTCTTTATTTTCGTTGTGGATGCGCACGCGTTCCCGCGTAAACTCTTTTTCCATCACCAAACCGATGGCATAAGCAAAAGAAATCGCATTTTTAGAGTCCGTTTCCGGATTCGCTTGCGCAAAAGCGACTGAAAATAGATACGTTAACTTATAAAAATAGGAATCATATAAAACCCCATTATGCTTAGAATAGTTGGCATGAATGTCTTCGGATTGTTCATATTCCCTTGCTTTTGCCAAGAGTCGGGTGTAAAGGCGTTCCATTTCTCTGTAATTCAATTGCAAATTATTCAATTCTTTTGCAAAAGGCTCACTATCTAATCGTTTGCGTTGCGCGGTGAATAAAACTTCCGTCGCACAGCCGAGATAAAACGCTGCTTGTTTCAACGGGTCCGTTGCTGGGAAAAAAAGAGGATGTTGCGCCACGAAATCAGGCGCGTTTAAGCAAACATTCCGTTGCTTATCCGTATTGGAATCCATAGAGTTGAATAATTGAAGGGTTTGAAAAAATTGGTGAATACAAAAACTCTGTTTAACCGCATCTTCAAAAGCAAAACTGCCTTCTTTTGAAATGCTTTTAAACGCAAGAACGATTTTTTGCAGGAATGCTTTTACAATCTGCGATTCATCCAGCTGGCTTTTATAAAAAATAGCTTCTATGATTTTGAAAAAAATCGGTTCATAAACCAATTCGGTTTTAACTTTGGTCGAAAAAAAATCTTTAATCGTCGCAAAACGAATCAAATACATATATTTTTTTCCTTCCTTCGTTGTTTTAACCGTGATGAGATAATATTTATCTTCAATTCGTTTTTTGGCTTTTAAAATCGCATCGAAACGAGACGGCAAGACGGACGAAACATGAAGTTTAATCGCAAATTGCGCTTGTTTCTGTTCATAAAAGAAAATATCGTAATATAAATCTGCTTGATTGAATTGCTCCTCTTTGGCAATCGCTCGAAATAAAGTTTCGGAACTGACAATTGCCCGATTCAAATTGGTAAAAGTTCGAGCATTTTCACGCGCTTCTTGGGCATTCATTTTGGTCGCGTGATAAAATGCCCGCGTTAATTTTTGACGCGTTTCCAAATTAGCAATGGCGACAAAATGCGGCAGCACGAAAAACCGCAAGTTGTAAAAGCTAAAAGACAGTTCGCGTTGCAAAAGATTCATCGTGCCTTCCAATACTTTCACGGCATCGGGCGCGACAGGAAACATTTTATAAGAATCTTTTACATTAAAACCATTGCGCGAAAAGGCAATATCATTGACGGTAAAACCTAATGTGTCCACCCGACCCCAAACTTCGGGTGTATCTTGGTACGTGACCGCACAAAATTTATCTACCGCTTTACTTCTGAAATATTTATCATACGCACTCGTTTCCAACAAGGCTTTTATTTCAGGGATTTCGCCGAGATACTTGCCCTCAATTTTGAGGGTAAAGAAATAATTTTGAGCTTTAGGGAACGTTTGCTTTTTTAATGCCTCGCCTATTTTTTCTAATAACTCCTTGATAATGAAGTACTTACTAAAAAGAGTCTGATTCTCTTTGAGACACCTCTCTAATTTACTGCTAAATTTCGCAATTGAATCTTCCCATTCACTGGTTTTTTCGGCATAGAAAAAATGAAAACTCGGCACAACAGGCGCGCCGTTAGAACTGAATTCCCGAAAAATGTACTTTTCTAAATATTCGCTGCTGTCATTATAAGGTTCTTCCACCAACTCCACGAAGGCTTTATTTTGAATCTTGGCGCAAAACACCTTTCCATCCACCGTTCGTTGGGAATAGGGCGGCGAAAAAATACTAAAATGATGAATTGTCTCAGGCGCGTCTCGTAAGTGAACGCCGTAGTCATGAATGGTTTTTATCACTTTATGTTTTTTTTAATGTAAATGGTTAAAACGAACGCCTAAATTGCGTCCATTTTTCAAATGGACGCAATTTTTGATAGTTTATTTCTAAAAACAATGGAAATGCTCCTCTGAATTGGAACAGATTTCGTTATTACACCCATTGTCCTCTGCTGCAAGTAAGCAAAGACGGCATTTCGATAAATAAAAATAGTCTTTTGGTTCAAAAATTGGAGAATCATCACCAAAAGCATTACCTTTGCTGGGTTTTAAGCACGAGCGTATAGCTTCAGTGCTGGCTGTTTTAAACTTCTTCATACACGTAAAAATTTTTACTTATTTTAATGGGCGATGTTTTCTACTATGGAAAATGTCGCTTTTTTCTTTAAAACTTAATAATAATTAGGTTGATCCTAAAGCCTTGTGATAAATGGAACTGGATAATAGAGATTATATTGCAATCTACATACTAATACATGTTTCAACCCTTATTAACTTCTACTTACTACTACCTCAAAAAAGAGCGCAATTTTGATTGCGCTAAGTTATAGTTAAGTTATTTGGAAAAAAAATGACGTTCTTTTTGTCATTGGCGGCAAAGTTATGGTATCGGGTCGATATTTGCAAATTTTTTTAACTTTTTTTTGAAAAAACAATTTTTTCCTGATAATGTAGTGCTGTCGCCAATAAGGTTTAAAATTTTGTT
>JBDKKX010000176.1:0-9794 GCA_039795795.1 Bacteroidota bacterium
AATAAATAAATAGTTGAAAAAGAAGGTGTAATAAATAATATTTTTTTAAATCCTTTCCCAGAGCGAATTCTGGGAAAGGATTTAAAAAAATATTATTTATTACACCTTCTTTTTCAACTATTTATTTATTACAATAGTTAAGCCTTACGCATATTTATGTTCCTATGTGTTCCCAAAATCTATGTGTCCTATGTTCCTATGTCTTCCAATTATATAAAAGTTTCAACTATGTGTAATCGTTTGTTTTTCAGTATATGCGGCGGCTGCTTCCATGACCCATTTCCCATCTTCATGCGCTTTTCGGCGCGCATTCAAACGCTCCTGATTGCATAAACCATTGCCTTTCACCACATTCCAAAATTCTGCCCAATCTAATTTGCCAAAATCGTATTGTTGCCGCGCTTCATTCCACTTCAAATCGGGGTCTGGAATCGTCAAACCTAAATATTCCGCTTGTGGAACGGTCGCATCCACAAATTTTTGACGCAACGCATCATTCGTAAACCGCTTAATCCGCCATTTCATCGACTGCAACGTATTGGGAGAATCGTCATCTGGCGGTCCAAACATCATCAATGTCGGAAACCAAAACCGATTCAACGCATCTTGCGCCATCGCTTTTTGGGCTTCCGAACCTTGTGCCAACGTCATCATAATCTCATAACCTTGCCGTTGATGAAAACTTTCCTCCTTGCACACGCGCACCATCGCCCGTGCATACGGACCATACGATGTGCGGCAAAGCGGCACTTGATTCATAATCGCCGCGCCGTCCACCAACCAGCCTATCGCCCCAATATCCGCCCAAGTCAACGTCGGATAATTAAAAATACTCGAATATTTGGCTTTACCAGACAATAAATCATCAATCGTTTGTTGCCGCGTCACGCCGAGCGTCTCCGCCGCGCTGTACAAATACAATCCATGCCCCGCTTCATCCTGCACTTTTGCCAAAAGCGTTGCTTTGCGGCGCAATGTCGGTGCACGCGTAATCCAATTGCCTTCGGGCAACATGCCGACAATTTCAGAATGAGCATGTTGAGAAATTTGTCGAATCAGGGTTTGGCGATAATTATCAGGCATCCAATCACGCGGTTCGATTTTGCCTTCGCCCGCCAATTTTTCATTGAAACGCGCTTCTAAATTTGTCATTGTAATGATGAATGATGAATGATGAATGATGAATGATGAATGATGAATTGATAATCAATTGATTATTCATCATTAAAAAAAATTATTTGACATCAAAATCGACTATCAACGTCGGGGTACGCGGGTGCGCTTGGCAGGTCAAAATAAAACCTGCGGCAATTTCTTCCGCCTCTAAACCGTAATTCACGTCCATTTCCACTTTTCCTTCCACCAATTTCGCCTTGCAAGTGCAGCAAACACCGCCTTTACACGCAAAAGGCAAATCTGCGCCATTTTTCATCGCCGCATCCAAAACATTTTCTCCATGATACCCCAAACGCAACTGTGCCGATACACCATCTAAACGAATTGTCACCTGACTCTGTTCATCCGTTCCGACATTTTGAACTTTTTCGACCCGATGCACCGTCGGTTTGGCAGCAGCAAATAATTCAAAATGAACTTTTTGGGACGAAATACCGAGTTGAGTCAATTGCGTTTTAACCATTTGCGTCATCGCTTCCTGCCCACAAATATAAAAATGATCTACCGTCTCAACGGGAATAAGGTGTTTGAAAAAATAAGCTAATTTTGTTGCATCTATGCGCCCACTTAAAAATTTTGCATCCGTAACTTCTTGACTTAAAATATGATATACCGAAAATCGACTCATATATTTATTTTTCAAACCCTCAATCGCTTCTTTGAAAATAATAGAACTTCGCCTTTGATTCCCATAAATCAACGTAAAATGACTATTGGGTTCTGCTTTTAAAACCGTTTTTAAGATAGACAAAATGGGCGTGATACCACTGCCTGTTGCAATAGCAAGGTAATTTGCCCCTTTTTTTTCAGCAAGTTGCGCCGTAAATTTACCTGCGGGCGGCATGGTATCCATCCAATCCCCTGCCTTTAAATCTTCATTCGCAAAAGTCGAAAATTGTCCAAAAGGCACTTTTTTGACTGCAACACGCACTTCATCCTCCAGCGGACTGCTACAAATCGAATAGGAACGACGCACTTCTTGCCCGTCCAAGCGGGTCCGAAACGTGAGGTATTGCCCCGCTTTGAACTGAAAAATCGTTTTTAAATTCGGAGGAATATCCAATCGAATCGAAACACAATCCGTCGTTTCGGAACGGATCTCTTTGATTTTTAAGGAATAAAACATTTTTTAATTTGTGAATATTGTGATACGAATCTTAGTACGTCACAAAAAAAATTACGACGCAAATTGGAACACAGATGACACGGATTTTACGGATTTACACGGATTTTTTTGAATTTATGCTGAATTTTAAGCCTAAATTCAAAAAAATCCGTAAAATCCGTATCATCCGCGTTCCTATTCGCTCTACACCTTTTTTTGTCCCGACTTCCATTCGTATCACCATTTTATCAGCCTTTTTTGCGCAAATCCACAATGCGAGATAATTTTCCGCCTTCGCTGCGCGGAATATCCCCATAATTCATCATTTGTATTTGCATGGAAAGCCCAATATTATCTTTAATTTTCTTAGAAAAATGCGCTTTCACTTCCGTCCATTTTTCATCCGATAAAGGCAAATCTGCTTTTTCCACCTTCACCAAAACGGAATCCAGCGCGCCCGTTCGCGAAACCACCAATTGATAATTGGAAGTCAACATCGGAATATCTTTCAAAAGGACTTCCACTTGCGTATGAAACAGGTTCACCCCGCGAATAATTAACATATCATCCGACCGACCGCGAATTGCACCCATTTTAATATGCGTTCGTTTCGCACCCTTGTCATAATGAAGATTCGTAATATCATTCGTCCAATAACGCAATAACGGCATGGCTTGTTTGGTCAAAGTCGTGAAAACCAATACGCCGTCTGCGCCTTCGGGCAATGGTTCCCCTGTGTTTTTATCCACAATTTCGGGAAAAAAATGGTCTTCCCAAACGTAACTACCCGTTCCGCGTTCCTCGACATCTTCTTGCGAAACGCCCGGACCAATGATTTCACTGAGACCATATATATTGGTCGCCGCAACGCCCAAACCAGTTTGAACACAATCTCGAATCGTTTCCGTCCAAGGTTCCGCGCCCAAAACCGCATATTTCAAATGCAATTGCTCTGTTGAAATGCCCCGTTTAACGATTTCCTCTGCCAACGTTTGCGCGTAGGAAGGCGTGCAACAAATCATATCCGATTTTAAATCCTGCATCAACAACAATTGACGGTCGGTCATCCCGCCCGAAACAGGAATCACGGTCATTCCCAATTTTTCACCCCCATAATGGATTCCCAAACCGCCCGTAAACAGTCCGTAGCCATAAGCGTTTTGCAAAATCATGCCTTTTTTGCCGCCCGCCGCCGCCAACGAACGCGCTACGACTTCCGAAAAAACATCAATATCCGCTTTCGTATAACCGACAATCGTTGGTTTCCCCGTCGTGCCACTCGAACCATGGACGCGCACCACCTCCGATTGCGGCGTAGCGAATAATCCAAACGGATAATTATTCCGCAAATCATGCTTTTGAGTAAATGGAATTTTGTGCAAATCTTGCACACCCCGAATATCCGATGGTTTCAAACCCGCTACTTGAAACATTTGGCGATAAAAAGGGACTCGTTCAACGACTGTTGCCACGATATGCCGCAAACGCTCATTTTGTAAATCGCGCAACTTCGGCAAAGGCATTGTTTCTACATCAAGATTGAATATCATAATTGGATTCTTTGGAGCAAATATAATATTAATTTTAAAAATACAGCATCGGGTCTTCCCCAAAAACACGCAAATTTTCATGCCACTTGCCCATCCAAGCCATATCCGATGGCGCAATCTTGAAATCAAATACATCAAAATTTTCTTTCAAACGATGTGCCGTGACCGATTTCGGAATCGTCGAAATACCCAAATCCAAACCCCATCGAATCAATATTTGAGCAGGCGATTTGCCATATTTTTGAGCGAGTTGAAGCAATTTCGGGTCATGCATGCGCGTTCCCCGCACCAAAGGCGACCATGCTTGTAATAAAATCTGTTTTGATTGGCAGATGGCATGCAAATCTTTCAAATATAAATAAGGCGAAAACTCTACTTGATTCACCACAGGCGTAATCTGCGCATAATCCTGCATTTCCGCCAAAAACGGTTCCGCATAATTGCAAACGCCTATCGCTCGAACCCGCCCTTCGTGATACAATTTTTCCAACGCCCGCCAAGTATCTTTCCGTTTGAACCGAATTCCCCAATGAATTAAATACAAGTCAATGTATTGACAATCAATCTTTTGCGCAGAAATATCAAATGCTTTCAAGGTTTCCTCGTAACCATGGTCTGTATTATTGACTTTGGTGGTGATAAAAACGTCTTGGCGCGGAATGCCACTATTCCGAATGGCATTCCCCACTTCGGCTTCATTGCGGTACATCGAAGCCGTGTCGAAAAGGCGATAGCCGATTTCAATCGCCGTTTCAATCGCGTGTTCTGCGGTTTTTTGGTACATGTCATAAACGCCAAGTCCTAAAAGCGGCATTTGAACACCATTGTTTAAAGTAGAATACAATTGGTTCATTTTTAATAAGTTATATTTAATTTTAAAGCCCACATAGCATAAAAAAGGAATCAAAAACGAAGGGTTTTTGATTCCTATTGTGGTATTCAGTATAAATTCAATTTTAATATGACCATAAATCATGTTCATAATTAAAAATATCTTGCTTAATCTTCTCGCCTTCCAACAAAATATCAATCCCACTCAAATACTGTTGCAAACGACGGTCATACACATTCGATTCTTTGAAAATATAACTTGAAAAACGCCGTTGTTCAAACAAATCTTCCCAAGACATCGGATTGGCATCATTGCCTTCTAAAAAAACACGGTGTTTCGCAAGATATTCCCGACAATCGGGGTAATAAACCCAAAACAAGGGTTGCTCATATAAAAAATTCCCCATTTCATCGGTTTGGTCTTTCAAAGGCGCGATGCCGAGAATCCGAACTTTCAAAACCGACGATTCTTTGTCAAAAAACCAAACTTCCTTTATCCGAAACCGCTTCACCGCATCGGGATCCATTTGATTTCTAACAATTCTAAATTTTTGTTCATACGTCACGGGGTCAAAATACGGAATCGTATCAATGCTACTCCCCAAAGACATCACTTCTTTTGCCGACAATTTATGGTGAAATTTATCGTCCTCAATACTATACGCTTTCAAAACCGTATCTTGAACCCCTTTCATCAAGATACCAATAAACGGTTCTTCGGGATAACTGAAAGGCAAATTCATTTTTTCGCGCACGTCCAACACGCGCCAAATCCGTTTTTCCCACATAATATCGGCTTCACGAACCGTCTCATACGGCAAAATCTGTTTTTCAATAATCGTACTTTTCTGCACAATACCATCTAATGGGGCATCCGCGTCGGGTTTTGACAGGGTATTGGTTCTCAATTCTTCAATTTTAGCCCCTGCGGGTGCTTTACTACTGCTCCCTGCGGGTCTGTTGGTGGGTGGCGGCGGCGGCGCAGGTACATTCGTCGTTGGACGCGTCCCTCCTGCGGGTGCGGGCGTGCCTGGGGCAGGCATTTTGGAGTAATCGGGAAATTCATCAGGTGCTTCAGGGGTCTGAGCTGCAATCGTCGCCGACCAAACAACCAAAGCGGTGAAACCAATTAATTTAAGAGCTAACTTCATGACGCTCGTAATTTTTTGAAGATAGGTGATGACAAGGATTGTTTCGTAACTTTCATTGAAAAACGCCCGCCATTGATTTTTAGTATTTCGACAAGAAATTTAGGAAAGGAAGCACTGTACGAAATAAAAAAATTACGATGCGAATTGGAACGCAGAGGACACGGATTTTACAGATTTACACGGATTTTTTTTGAATTTAAGTTGGGTTTTAAGCCTAAATTCAAAAAAAATCCGTGTAAATCTGTAAAATCCGTTTCATCCGTGTTCCAATTCACCCTACACCTTTTCTTTTGCTTGGCGCAATTGTTCTGGCAATTGCCCTGTCAAAATATGCCAAAACATGATGAAATCGGAAACCAAACTCATAAAAGGATATTCAAAAGTTGCAGGTTTGTTTTTTTCAAAGAAGAAATGCCCGACCCATGCAAAACCATATCCTGCTAATGGCGCAAACCACAATATTTTATATCGTCCAGTGTATAAACCTGCGATAAAAATAACTAAAAATAAGCCCGTACCAATAAAATGCAAGCGGCGACTAATCGCGTCTTGATGTTCCGTCAAATAGTAGGGATAAAATTCTTTCAGATTGGAATATTGTTTTTTCATTGCTATAAACAATTTTTTAAAGTTAAAAAAGCAAATATAATTTATTTTGAATTAAGAATAAAGCAAAAAGGATACATTTTTTCAAAAAATGCACCCTTTTTGCTTATTTTTACTTCAAAATAACCTTAAATTTGTGTCATGGAGCAGCAAAATGAAAAAAATACGAACCCTTCGGATGCAATTATTCCCGAATTTGGTTGGGTCGATCAACTCTCAAGCCTGTTGGACAATCGGTTTACGATTCCGGGTTTGAATACGCGTTTTGGCGTAGATGCCCTTGTCGGATTGATTCCAGGCATTGGCGATTGGATTAGTCTGGGCATTTCGACCCTAATTGTCGTGGCAATGATGCGGCGCGGTGTCAGCGTCGCGATGTTGTTAACCATGATTTGGCATCTTTTAGTGGATGCGACGGTGGGTTCTATCCCGATTGCAGGCGATATTTTCGACGTTTACCACAAAGCCAATCGGAAAAATGTAGATAGATTGCGGCAATATTATACTGAAAATCCGAATCCGCCGAGTACAGGTAGAAGCCTTTTTGTAGTTGGATTGATGCTTTTAGGCTTGGTGATAGGCTTGGTTTGGTTGTTTTTGAGAATGATAGCACTTGTTTGGGCAAGTTTTTGAAAATTTATATTATTAAAAATAGGGATAGGATGGATGTACGGATTTCACGGATTACACCGATTGGTACGGATTTTTTTTGTTTTTTTGCTTGGGTTTCGAGCAGGAATTCCAAAAAAATCCGTACCCATCGGTGAAATCCGTGAAATCCGTACCACCCCAAAAAATCCCGTAGGGATGATACTTTGGTCGCTATCAAAGCATCATCCCTACGGGATTCCATCGGTTCGATGCCTGTTTTTGTTACCAAACGAGCATCCCTACGGGATTTTATTTTGTGGGTAAGGGACAGGGTTTTAAATCTTCCAAACGGTATTTATATCGAAATTAATTTTTCAAACGCAAAGCATTGATTGTCAAGTATCCTAATAACATAAACGTAGATAATATAACCGAAACGCCAAGCGTTTGCGAATATTGTAACGGATGAGTTAAAATTTCTATTTGAGAGCGAATGAGGGCGAAGGGTTTTGTTGCGATGTCCCACGAATTCAAGCGTTGAAAGCGTCCCATGAAAACGCCGAATCCTGCTAATCCTATCGCAAATACGATGATTGACCAAGTAATTGTTTTGGAAAAATGCTTTTCCAAGAAATATTGTATTTCAAAAAGCGATGAATAGCCTAACATTAAGCCTGACCATGCAAAAGTCATCATCATCATCACGTCGTACCAAAGGGGAACGGGTGGACGATGTTTCAAATGCAACAAATCCGTGACGATGTAAGGCGCGTTTGGAAAAAAAAGCAGCCATAAAAGGAGCATCAAACCCGCTCCAACGTAAGAAAAATTATCTTTATTTCGACTGATTCGGTTCAAACCCAAAGCACACCAATACGGCACCCATGCTAAAAATAAATTCCAAAAAAAGAAGAAAAAGGTATAATCCGTCGTGCGATACATTTTTAAATCGCGGATAGATTTAATTGTATTCCATTGAAAATCAATAAGATACAAGCGAAATAAAACCATTAATCCTCCAAAAATACTGGTCATGAGCAAATAACTGAATAGGAGAAATTGTGAACGGTCTCGAAAGTGCTTGGTTGCTAAGTTTGTTAAAGCGGACATTTTGATTGAATTTTTTGCTGAATCAAGTATAACGATTTAGGAAAGCATAAAGTATGTAACAAGCAACCCAAGCATTAGTTTTATCGTAATGAAAAATATATTATTTTTTCAAGTGCGTTGGAATTAGATAAAAAAAAGTGGGTACAATTTGCACCCACTTCCGACTTAAATGTAACACAACCAAATGCTCTTTATACAATTTGTTTAAAACTGCGCTGTTTCTGTACTATCTTTCATCGCAGCGGTGGAAGACGTGCCTTGTTGAACCACTTCCTGTACAAAATCAAAATAGCCCGTTCCCACAAAACTTTGATGCTTAATCGCTGCAAAACCTTTGGTTTGCAAGGCAAATTCCCTTTGTTGCAATTCCGAAAAACCTGCCATCCCGCGCTGTTTGTACGCCAACGACAATTCAAACATTGAGGTATTCAACGCGTGGAAACCTGCTAACGTGATAAATTGGAATTTATAACCCATCGCTGCGATGTTTTCACGGAAATTTTCCATTTCGCCCACATTCATATATTTCGACCAATTGAACGACGGCGAACAATTATACGCTAATAATTGGTCGGGATAAACGGCTTTTATCGCTTGCGCAAATTCCCGCGCCAAGCCTAAATCGGGATTAGACGTTTCCATCCAAATCAAATCTGAATAGGGTGCGTACGCCAATCCGCGTGCAATACATTGATTTAACCCATTTTTTACATGATAAAAACCTTCATTTGTTCGTTCTCCCGTTACGAATTCATGGTCACGCGGGTCAATATCGGACGTTAAAAGATTCGCTGCTTCCGCATCGGTGCGCGCCACCAAAACCGTCGAAACGCCCGCAACATCTGCCGCCAACCGCGCTGCAACCAATTTATGAATGGCTTCTTGCGTCGGCACCAAGACTTTGCCGCCTAAATGTCCACATTTTTTCGCCGATGACAATTGGTCTTCAAAGTGAACGCCCGCCGCCCCTGCTTCAATCATCTCTTTCATCAATTCATAAGCGTTCAAATTGCCGCCAAAACCAGCTTCGGCATCTGCCATAATCGGCGCGAGCCAATCGATTTTGCCTTCTTCGGCAACACTTTGGATTTGGTCACGGCGTAAAAGGGCATTATTGATGCGTTTCACCA
Organism: Bacteroidota bacterium; assembly: GCA_039795795.1. Lineage (GTDB taxonomy): Bacteria > Bacteroidota > Bacteroidia > Chitinophagales > Saprospiraceae > JAAFJT01. The sequence continues at coordinate 9,251 of JBDKKX010000176.1, forward strand.
CCGACGGCACTGAATTCGCAGGATATAAGGATTGGTCTGGATACATTTGACCCGACAAATTCGCATCCGCCGCCACTTGCCATCCACTCAAATAAATCGCATCCAAACCCGCCGTCACTGCTTGCACGGCTTGATTGCCCGTCAAACAACCTAAAGCACCCACAAAAGATTGGGTATTAATTTTGTGCCACAACTTTTCCGCACCGATGCGCGCAATCGTGTGTTCGATGTCCACCGAACCGCGTAATTTTAAAACATCTTGCGCGGAATATGGGCGGGTCACACCCTTCCAACGCGGATTTGTTGCCCAATCTTGCGCCATTAATTGCGCTTTTTGCAAATTTTTAGACATAATCAAGATAATAAATTGGTTAGAAAAAATATATAATTTGGTATTATTCGGCGAACCGAAGTGGGGTGGTACGTTGGAATTGGGATTAAATGGGATTTTTTTGGGATTAAATCGGATTGATTTTGTAGGATTTTTAGGATTTATCCCATTAAAATCCTACAAATCCTACAAAATCAATCCGATTTAATCCCA
>JBDKKX010000177.1:0-9686 GCA_039795795.1 Bacteroidota bacterium
TGGGATTTTTGGGATATTTAATCCCAAAAATCCCAAAAAATCAATCCCATTTAATCCAAAAAAAATCCCATTTAATCCCAATTCCAGCCTCCAGCCTACCTCAAAATCGTTATATCCCCTTTCAAAATCTTACCCTCTGCCACATTTAACCGCAACATATAATAATACGTGCCTTCAGGCAAAGGTTGTCCATTATTATTATGTCCATTCCAATCATTCTGATACGCATCCGCTCGATACAAAATATCCCCCCAACGATTAAATATCATTAATTGAGCGTTGGGATAATGCTCCAAATTTTGAATAAAAAAGACATCATTTTTATTATCTCCATTGGGCGTAAAAGCATTTGGAATATCCACTATCGTATCTTTGGGCGGTATCGGTACAGCATCTATTTTTATCCGAACCGTACCCGTATCGCACTTCGTCGGACAAATTCCATTACAAATCGTGTATTTAAAATTAATTATCGTTGGGACGGTGGGCGGTTCGTAATCAAATTTACCATTGTCAAAAAGGATAAAACGCCCTTCTTGGGGATTATTGAGGGGGCGCACCTGCCAATTGCTCAATGGAGAATACTCTGTTAAATCTCCATGTATTGCCTCCCCTACTTTCGTTATAAAAGAAAAATCATTTGCTTTCGGCGTTTCTGGCACATTCACAGCAACCGTATCAATCGCAGGTCGCTGATTTGGACAAATCGAATCCCGTACTGTCCATACAAATAAACTCCGACCTTCCCGCAATTGGCTGACATAAGGCAGTGAAATCGTTGGATGCGATACCGCTGCTCCATTTAAAGAAGTCCAAACCCCAACATGTTGTGGAAATAAAGGCTTTGCATTTAAATGCGTATGGTTTTCACAAACAATCATATCCGCTCCAGCATCTGCCATCGGATTCACCCGCAACCGCAATTGCACAGAATCCATCACGGCAGCAGGACAACCATCCGTATCCGTCGCACTTATCAACTTGTACGTTAAAGGCACAAAAACCGTCGTTGGCAATTCAAACCCTGTTTTTACTCCTTTGAGGGTTGTATTGGAAGAAATATTATTGTTATAAACAATATTGAATAAGCCATTTTGATTCAGATGCAAGCGAACGCGTGCGCTCCCCCCAACACAAACGATTGTATCGCCCGAAAATCTCGCCATAATACGAGATTTGAATATCACAGCGGTACCCAGTGTTTTGGAAAAACAATATTCGTTTGGGTTCACTCGACCATTGACATTATTGCCCACCACATAGGTCACATAATAAGGTTTATCATACAGCATCCCCGCTTGATAAGCAAAATTACCCGTTTGATTCCTTGCAAGGACAGCTCCAATCGTATGCGCTGTACCATCATGTAACCAGTATTCAAAAGTGTCATTGGCATCTTGAACGGCATCGCCATGATGTTGCACCCGCGCTGTTACCCCATAACAGGCTTTCACAGTTGCAGTATCCATCGTACCCGCTGCCGTCAAACATTGACAAACCACATTATCCGTCAACGTATCGGAAACGCAACCATGTATATCTTTGAGCGCCACATTGTAAGTAGAGCCACTTGCCATTGGATTGATGGTAAAAATGTTGCCCACAATATTTCCGCGTGTCCCGAAATGCCATTGATACGTCGGCGTACCACCCGAGATTAAAATACGGGTTTGATAAGTTGAAACATCCAAAGCGCAGGAATCGAAAAGTCGGGTCAAATGCGGTCTTTCCTTGAAATAAATGGTGACTTGCGCCGAATCGGAAAAGTTGCCATTCACTTCCTTCCATTGAAACTTGTAAATTCCCAATTCGCTCACCGATACAGGCGTATTAAAACGATTGACATCCCCTAAACGTGCAGTCGCATTTGGCGGCGTTGAAACAATACTCCAAGCCCCTGTACCAATACTCACAATCGCCCGAAGAATGTATAAATTACCACAAACCGTATCATTCACACCCGCATTCGCTATTGGACGGCGGTACACCGCAACCGAAAGGCAGGTTTCAACACTTTCGCCGCAATCATTGATGGCTTTAACGCAAACCGTACCGCCTTGTGCATTCCCCCAATTCACTTGAATCACGGTGCTTTGAGCATTTCCAACGATAACCGCCCCTGTGGGCACCGTCCAAGCATAACGCACCGCATCCGCAACGGGTAAAATACTGTAATTTTCAACCGTGTTATTACTCACGACCGTTTTGCCCGTTATGGCATTTGGAACAGCGGGTCCTCGTTGTAAATTAACGTATAACCGACTCGTTCTACCGCCTGCACAACCTGTGGTGGGTGTAACGGTTATCCATCCTTCGGTACTGGTGCCCCAATTCACAAGAATAGCAGCCGTTCCATCCCCGCTAATAATGCTCGCACCTGTCGGAATCGTCCATACGTAAGCAGCACTACCACCCGCTACCGTGTAAATACCGCGCTGTGTCGCACAGGGATTCGCATTCCCTCCAATCGCTAAAGTATCGGTTGCCCCAACCGAAACAGGTAAACAAATTTCTCGAACCCCTAAGCAATTGCTCAACATCGTTAAACAAACCGTCGCATTGCCCAAACCTTCCCATACAAGCTCCGCCGTATTGGTATTCCCGCCCGTTTGAATTCGACCTGCCGTCGAGGGAACGATGCGCCAACTGTATTGAACCCCTGCTTGATTCTGAATATGATAAGTTGCCGTCGAATTCGGACAAACTTGACGCGCCCCCTGAATTGGAAACGAATCGGGTAATAAAGGTCTCACATTGACATTTAAACACATCCGCCGTACCAAATTACAAGCATTTTTAGCATCTACACAAACTTGACCACCCGTAGATGCACCCCAATCCACTTGAATACTTTCTGTATTTTGACCGCTTAAAATCGTTGCACCACTTGGAACAACCCATTCATAAGCTAATCCAATCCGTTGTTCCACACTATATGTTTCTTTTGCAGCAGCACAAACATTCCCATTTCCATTGATAGGCAAAGAATCGGGGCGATTCGTGCGCAACCGCACGGAATCTGTACACATTTGACGGCTGACCCCACAAGCATTCTGAATCGTCAAGCAAACGCGCCCTCCTAAGGAATTTAACCAATTGACATTCAAACTATTTGTCCCTTGTCCGCCCTCAATCCGAGCATCCGAAGGAACGCTCCATTGATAATTTGTAATATTCGCATTTAAAGGAATCGTATAAGTATAAGGTGTAATTGAATTGGGGCAGGGACGCAATAAACCATCCAATGCAATTGAATCGGGTGCTTGGTTATGAATGCCCACCGTGAAACAAGTATCGGTGCCAAATCCGCAAAGATTCCGCGTCATTAAGCAAGCTTGTCCGCCCGTATTCCCAAAACGAATTTCAACTTCATGTGTATTTGCACCTGTCACAATTTGCGCCCCAGCAGGCACCCGCCAACGATATTCATAAATACTGGTATCCGCAGGTGTATTAAATCGAGCCACTGAATTGGGACAAACCGTTGATACACCATTAATTACAGGCGTATTCGGTAAGGTACGTACCACTACATTCAAATACGCAGGGGTACTCGTTCCACACGCATTTTCTGCAGCTACGGCAATTTGTCCCCCATTGGAAGTCCCCCAATGGATGCTCACATCGCTGTTCAAAGGTGGATTCGTCGGGGTTACTTGCACGCCTGCGGGTACTTGCCAATTATAATTCAATACGCCCGCCACTGGATTCACAATACTATAGGTATTGATTTCATTGCGGCAAACCGAAATAGCACCCCGCATCTCAGGTTGCGCAGGCACATTGCCACTTTGAGTCACCGTTACAGACGCGGTTTTGGAACAAGAAACGCCCTTTAACGTTGCCGTCATGGTTATTGTGTAGGTGCCCGCAGAACTAATTATTTTCGTACTATCCGTTCCAATTACTGCGCCCCCTGCATTTTTCCACTCATATTGAACGGTTGCTTGAGCAGGTTCGACAACCGCACGACCCGTCAAAGTCACAGAACGCGTTTGACAACTTAAATTCCCACTCGAAAAAGCACTCGATGCATTGATTTTCAAAAAAGTAATGTTCAAAACGATGACGCTGTCGCAACCATGCCAGGACGCATTCGGCAAAATAATATTTTGCGTCGGCGCGCTATAAGATTGACGATTGATTTGAACCGAACCGCCTTCACAAACCGTCGTATCTATCGTACGGCTTGCAGCTCCAAACGAACGCAAATGTAAGGTGACAATGCTATCACAGCCTAAATAAGAACGATAGGTCGCCGTATAATCGCCCGCCACACAACGTTCAATATTATCAAAACGATAACAATTCCCTGCACAAACTTCTTTTGTAAATTCATTCGTAACGCGATTCAAAACCTGTAATTGCAAGGTTACAATGCTGTCACAACCTAAATAAGACCGAAAAGTTGCTGTATAATTGCCCGTAGCACACCTATCTACGCCGCCAAAGTTGAAACAAGCACCCGCACAAATACTTTTTTGAATGGTGTTGGTAACGGAATTCAAAATACGCAAATGTAAGGTGACAACACTATCGCAACCTAAATAAGATTGGAAGGTTGCCGTATAATCGCCTGCGGCACATCGGTCGATATTATTGAATTTGAAACAACTGCCTGTACAAATCTCCTTTGTTATCGCATTCGGGATAGGGTTCAAAACCGTTAAATGCAGGGTCGTAAGGCTATCGCAACCTAAGTAAGACCGAAAAGTTGCCGTATAATCGCCCGTTGCACACCGTTCTATATTGTTAAACTTGAAACAAGTACCCGCACAAATTTGCTTGCTTACTTCCGCAGTGACCGATTGCAAGACGCGCAAATGCAGCGTCACCGTACTATCACAACCTGTTGCGGTCTTGAAAGTAGCCGCATAATCTCCTGCGGTACATCTATCGATATTATTGAAGCGAAAACAACCGCCTGCACAAATTTCTTTGGTAAATTCACTCGTAACCCCATTCAAAAGGCGCAAATGCAAGGTGACAACACTATCACAATTTAAATAAGAGCGAAAAGTCGCCGTATAATCGCCCGCAACACATCTACTCACTCCACCAAAATTGAAACAGCTGCCCGCACAAATATCTTTCGTGATTTCGTTGGTAATTGGGTTTAAGACCCGTAAATGTAATGTTGTAACGCTATCACAACCCGATGATGCCGTAGTTGTCGCGGTATAATCCCCCGTCATGCATCTATCGACCCCGCCAAAATTGAAACAGGTATTTGCACAAATCGTTTTTGTAATTTCGCCCGTCACCGCACTGCCCAAAGACACCGTTTTACAAATCGGCGTTGTCGTACCACAGGGATCCGTTACCGCAACACAGACATCTCCCGCCACACTGCCCCAGCGAACGGAAATATTCGGCGTATTCGTTGCACCAATCGCCGTTGCACCCGTAGGCAAAGTCCAAGTATAATTGGTCGCACCCGTCATCGCAGGAATTGAAAACGAAACGGTTTGATGATTACAAGCCGAAGCCGCCCCAGTAATTGTGGTAGGCGTATTGCTCCCAGGATTCATCAAACTACCATTTTCCAATTGAATCGTAAAATCACAAATATCTCCATTATAACCATCCAGCATCAAATAATAACGATTGCCCACCGTTAAACCCGTCAAGCTAAATACCGATTCAGAGATGGCTAATTTTAATTCATAACAATTCCCGACCCGCGTAAAATGCGTGCAATCCGACGAAGTTAAAACAACGGCTTGCAAACCGTCCCCAAAACCACTCGGTCCCCCATTGCAATTGCGAATCCGAATCCGCAGATCTAAATCCGTAGAACCCGCCAAAAATGAAAACCATTGATTATTATCAATGGTGCTACAACCGATATTACCGGGATTCGTTTGCGTATTCGGCGCGCCCAAACTCCCGCAATAATTCGTTAAATCATTATTACAAAGGCTCGTAGCCGTTTGACAACTCAAACCACCCACAGGAGAAGTACAATTACTCAACAGCGAAATCGTACTTCCTTGCAACACATAAGGCATATAACCACTCACGCTGTTGCCAAACTTAGTCGTTTCTAACGAAAAGAAACCAACAGATTGCGGCACACCCGTCGAACCAGTTACTTTTAAATTGAGTTTAAACAAAATCGCGTTATCGGGCAACGTGTGCGCCGTGTTATTCTGCCAAGCCAGCACGAGCCGACCCGAACTCGCCTGAGAAAGGTCGAAATTGGAAGCATTCAGATTCACCCCCGCATTAAAATCACTTACACTCGAATATTGTAAAACGCTCGAATTCCATAACATGGAACATTGGAGAATTACCATATTACGGAAGTTAGCCACAGACACAGGAACGCTAATCGTATTACCTTGCGCGGCATTACTGACATTAGCGGCAGCCATTTTAAAACTGTCAACGAGGATTAAATCGGTGTTAGCCCCTGTTGTAAGTTGGAGTTGATTGAAGTATAATAATAATACCACAATCGCTAAACGAAATTGTTGGAAGTTCATGGGACGTTGTTTTGCACAAAAGTAGGGGATTCAATAATATGACACAATTAAAACCTTAAAAAAAAACAAAAAAAGGGGGGCGAATCGTGATTTTTACCATATTTCTTGTATGTAAAATCAGGGAAATAGCGTTTTGGGTAAAAATTTCCTGCTAAAACAGCAACGCCGAATACAAACAATCTTGTACTCGGCGAAAACTGATGGTAAATTTTTATTGGTCAAAGAAAACTCAAACTCGTTTCACGCGGAAACTTATTCCGTTACAGTGAGTTGCGTTGAAAGAACAACAGATTTATGCGCTTCCAATCGGTGCATCTCCCCGTAAAGCAACAAATCAAGTGCTTTTTCTCCCATATTTCTCACGGTTACTTTCTCTTTTGTGACATTCATTTCTAAGACTCCACCTCTAAAACGGGCTTTAAAAGTCATCGATTTCCAAGCCTCTGGCAAGTGCGGCGCAAAGTGAACGGTATCGTTATAAACCCGCATCCCCCCAAAACCTTTCACCACAGCCATCCAAGTACCCGCCATCGAAGTAATATGCAAACCATCTTCGGTATCATTATTATAATCATCCAAATCTAAACGGCTTGTGCGCAAATACAATTCATAAGCCTTTTCAAATTTGCCAATTTTAGCCGCTTGAATGACGTGCACACAAGGCGATAACGAGGATTCATGCACCGTCATCGGCTCATAAAATTCAAAATTACGCCGAATCGTTTCGGTATCAAACTTATCTTCAAAAAAATACAGTCCTTGCAAAACATCTGCTTGTTTAATAAAGCAAGAACGCAATATTCTATCCCACGACCATTTTTGATTCAACGGTTGATCCGCCGCCCGCAAAGCCGAAACAGGCATTAAATCTTTGTCTAAAAAACCATCTTGTTGCAAAAAGACTCCTTTATTTTTGTCTTCTGGAAAATACATATTTTTACAGATGTGTTCCCACTTCGCAAATTCTTTAGATATGTTTAACCCTGTTTTTGTGACAATGCTTTTATAAGATTCTGTATTATTTTTTTGCACAAATTGTATTGACTCCATCGCATATTCCATGCACCAAACCGCTATATAATTCGTGTACCAATTGTTATTCACATTATTTTCATATTCATTCGGTCCCGTCACGCCGTGCAGGACATATTGTTGTTTATGTTGCGAAAAATGCACCCGTTGCGCCCAAAACCGCGCAATCCCAATCAACACTTCCACTCCATATTCCGCAAGATAATTTTTATCGCCCGTATATCGAATGTAATCGTAAATCGCATACGCAATCGCACCATTCCGATGAATCTCCTCAAACGTAATTTCCCATTCATTATGACACTCCTCCCCTGTCATCGTAACCATCGGATACAAAGCCGCCCCATCCGTAAAACCCAATTTTTCAGCATTTTCAATCGCCTTTTGCAATTGTTTATGCCTGTAAATCAATAAGTTACGCGCCACTTTTTCATTCGCATTCACCAAATAAAACGGCAAACAATAGGCTTCCGTATCCCAATACGTCGAACCGCCATATTTTTCACCCGTAAAACCTTTCGGTCCAATGTTTAAACGCTCATCTTCTCCCGTATAAGTTTGACTCAATTGAAAAATATTAAAACGAATCCCTTGTTGCGCCGCCACATCGCCTTCAATCACAATATCCGATTTCTCCCATTTCGCCTTCCAACGCTCCGCTTGTTCCAACAACATTTTGTCAAAACCCTTTTTTTGAGCATTTTTAAGCACATTTTGACAGTTTTTCAACAAATTTTCTTTGGGATGATTCTCCGAAGAAAGATTTGCAGCATATTTATAAATAACGACCTCTTCTTGCGCCTTCACCGTCAAAGCAACGCTACAACCAACATAATTTTCCTTTTTGCGGCGCGCCGAAACAAATTCATTTTCCTCTTTTCCCCCTTGAAAAATTTGAAACCACATCCCCGTCGCCACTTGAAAACCCGTTTTCTTCGTCTCCGCAATCACATAACCCTGACTATTGCGCACCAATTTGGAAACTTCCGTCCAAAATTTTTCCCCATAATTCGCATCCCGATTTTTTACATCCGCATCTATATAAGGTGTTACCACCATTTTGCCCGCAAAATTCACAGGCGTAAGGCTATAACAAATCGCCCCCACCTCATCGTCCACAATCGAGCAAAAACGTTGTGCATTGATTTTCAATGTTTTACCCGTCGGCGTAGTCACCGTACAGGTGCGCAACAAATAACCTTCCCGCATATTCAACACGCGTTGAAATGCAGTCACCTTACAAGTTGCCAAATCCAACATTTCCCCATCCAATTCGATGTCAATGCCAATCCAATTCGCCGCATTCAAGACTTTGGCAAAATATTCAGGATAACCATTTTTCCACCAACCCACACGGGTTTTGTCCGGATAGTAAACCCCCGCAACATAATTGCCTTGCAACGATTTCCCCGAATAATGCTCTTCAAAATTGGCACGCTGTCCCATCCGACCGTTCCCAATCGAAAAAATACTTTCCGAAATTTCATTATATTCGGGCTTAAAACCCGCTTCGATGATACACCATTCATCTTTTTTAAGATACTGTTTCATTCTCTGTTATCCAGTTAGTGGGTGAGTAGATTGCTCTGTTAAATGTTGTAAGTTTCGATGCGTATCATGGACGGGCTTCAATAGCGTAAAATAAAACGTACTGCCCGAAGCACCATCGGATTCAACCCCAATTTTGCCGCGATGCAATTGCACAATCTTCCGACAAACCGAAAGTCCCATGCCATTGCCCTCATAGTTGACTTTATCCAAACGCGTAAAAATACTAAAAATCTTTTTTTGATACGCAGGCGCAATGCCAATCCCATTATCCGTCACCGAAATCATCCATTCGGTCTCCTTTTCAAGCAGTCGAACCTGAATGTTAGGACAAACATCTTTTTTACGGAATTTAATTGCGTTTTCAAACAAACTTTGAAACAATTGCTCTATATAAGCAGGGTAACAATGAATCTTTACCTCCTCCTTATCATAATGAATCACCGCTTGATGCTCCATCATTCGATGTTTCAAAGTAGCCGTAGCCGCCCGAATCAATTTCGGCAAAGAAGCATATTCCAACTCCCGTTCCCGCTTCTCAATATTGATATAAGCACACAACTCACTCAATAAACTATTCATGCGTTCCGCATTAGAAGCCACAAAATGTAAAAATTC
>JBDKKX010000178.1:0-9679 GCA_039795795.1 Bacteroidota bacterium
TGTTCAAATTCGATTGGATGGATGAATTGACATTATTTCATCAGCTCGATAGGGTGTATCGGAAGGATCTGTTAGCGGAAATTATTGAATTAGCGGTGTTGGATACGCCCTTATCTGCCAATAAATTGTTGATTTCGTTGGAAACTTATTTGGAGCATAACCTTCGAGAAAATTATTCGGAATCGGCAATGGTGGAATTGCGGAATGAGATTTTGGGAGGAAGGGTGCTGCGTTATGACCGTCGTGTGAAATTGTCGCTCCTTGAACAAGACATTTTTATACAAAATGCAGGTTTAATCTTGTTGCATCCTTTTTTGTATGAATTGGCAAAGGAGTTAAATTGCTTGGAAAAGGATAGTTTTCGGAGCAAAACAATGCAATTTCGCGCCATTCATGTATTTCAATTCCTCTGTACAGGGGTTTTGAACGCGCCCGAATATGCTTTAATGCTTCATAAAATTTTGTGTGGTCTGCCTTTGCAACAACCGATTGAACGCGAATTGCCTTTGAGTACAGATGCGATAATGGTGATTGAAGGATTATTAGAATCGGTCATTGAATCCGAACCTATCTTTGGAAAAATGACTTTAAAGCAGTTTCGCGAGCGATTTTTGCAACGAAGAGGCAAATTAACGCGAAGTCCTGCTGGAAATGATTGGTTGTTATACGTTGAGAAGCGGGCAAATGAGCATTTAGAAGATTATTTCAAATGGGATTATTCAGTTATAAAATTGCCTTGGATGAGCGAAAACCTTTATGTGATTTGGTAATTTTAGAAAAAAGAGGCTAAAAAGTACATTAAGGTTTTTGACAAATCGCTTAAAGTGGGTTAACTTGCACCCGCTTATTCATGTAACTGATTACTCCATTTCCTGCATAAAACAATTTATGGCAATTGTAAGATTTAAAGTATTGACACTCAATGAGTTTCAAAATTGGTTGGCGAACGAACCGATTACACGCTCGATAGAAGTGATTCAAAATCATCATACTTGGAAACCCGATTATAAGCGTTTCACAGGTAGTAATCATGTCGAGCTATTGGAAGCAATGCACGCGGCGCATATCGCACGCGGGTGGGAGATGATTGGTCAAAATATAACGACTTTTCCAGATGGCAAAATTGGAATTTGCCGCCCCTTCAATCGGATTCCTGCTTGTATCTACAAGGCGAATGAGGGTGATATTTGCATTGAAAATTTAGGAAATTTCGATATAGATGGCGACGTTATGACTGTGGAACAACGAGATACAATTGTCGCATTAAATGCGATGTTGTGTATTAAGTTGGATTTGTTTCCGTCGATTGACGAGATTGTTTATCATAATTGGTTTGACGCGGAAACAGGTGAAATGGTGGGTAGTCCGAATCTTGCTCAAAAGTCCTGTCCGGGTACAAATTTTTTTGGCGGCAACACGACGGAAGCGGCGGAAGAAAATTTTCTCCCTTTGGTACGCGCCAAAATTGGCGAATTGAATACGTCTCCGAATCCTAAATTGAATAAAAATAAGATTCCACGAGGTTTAGTGATTAGCAACGATGCTTTAAATGTGCGAGATGCGCCAAATATGACAGGTAAAATTGTGGATAAATTGCAACGCGGGATTCAAGTAGGGATTTATGAGGAAAAAAGTGGTTGGTATCGAGTAGATAGATTGTATAATCGCTGGGTTGCAGCAAAATATATTCGCAAAGTGAATATATAAAATGTAGAGCGAATTGGAACACAGATTCTGCAGATTTTACAGATTTGCACGGATTTTTGACATTTTGCTTAGGTTTCGAGTAGAAATTCAAAAAAAAATCTGCGCAAATCTGTAAAATCTGCAGAATCTGTGTCCCAATTCGTATCGTAATTTTTCTATCACGTTAAGCAATATCCAAAATTTGCCTTGCATGATTTTTTGTGTCCACATTTGTAAACACCTGTTCGATGAACCCTTTTTCATCAATCACAAAAGTCGTGCGATGTACTCCGTCAAATTCTCGCCCCATAAACTTCTTCGGTCCCCAAACGCCATAAGCTTTCATAACCGTTTGATCCACATCTGGGAAAAGTGGGAACGGAAATGCATATTTTTTAATAAATTTATCATGTGATTTTTCAGAATCGGGGCTTACACCCAACATCTGATAGCCATTTTCGCTCAATTCCGAATAGGCATCGCGCAAACTACACGCAGCAGCCGTACATCCTGGCGTGTCATCGGCAGGATAAAAAAACAATATCAGTTTTTTACCTGCATAATTCGATAATTGAATTTTTTTGCCATCGTGCAAAACCGTTTCAAACTCAGGGGCGCGGTCGCCCACTTTTAATGAGGTCATATCATCATTTTGCTGGTTTGTACCAGCGATTAAAAATGAATAAATACTTTTTTTAATACCACTATTCATGTTGTTTAATTGAGTTTAAAAAATACCATTTATAAATATGCTTCTTGAACATTTTTTTTGTAAAATTGTTTTGATGTCGTTGTGAGAAACCTTATTTCCGTACAAAAAATCACTTATTTATAATGATTGCACTCTCTTTTCAACAAGTCGAAGCCTTTATTGCCCAAATGTCTATGGATAAAAAGGTGCAGCTTTTTTATCAACTCGCTAAGGATATAACTCCCTTGCTTGGCATAGAAAAAACAGCGGGCATCTGTGGCGGCAGTGCTTGCATTATTCGCACGCGGATTCCTGTGTGGACATTGGTTTCTTTTAAAAAACTAGGCATTCAAGATGCAAATCTTTTAATGGCTTATCCCAATTTGCGGCAGCAAGATTTGAACAATGCTTGGGGATATTATGAAGCAAATAAGCAGGAAATAGATTATGATATTAAAGAAAATAATGATTTAAAGCACTTGCAGAGCGAATTCACGATTCTATTTTAAATCATAAGGACAAATTTGCGAATCAACTCATTCGAGTTTACAGATAATTACATTAAAATTATTTGTGATAGAATGAAAGTACGGATTCAACGGATTACACCGATTCGTACAGATTTTAGGGTAAAAAAATCCGTACGAATCGGTGTAATCCGTTGAATCCGTACTTCCATCCTATCACAAATGATTTTAGTTTTAAGTATTCAGCGGTTGTTTCATTTTTTTCGCTTGTCGCTGCAAAAACTTCTCTCGAATCACGGTTTGAACAGGTTTATTATCAATTTTGCTTTCCAACCAAGACAATATATCTAAGTACAAAAAGGAACGCCGTTCAAAAGGGTTTTCCGCCAATTTTTCCAACTCTATTTTCAGTTTTACAAACGCGGGGTGCACTTCTCGCGGCGTTAAGTACAAGGATTGACGCAAAAATTTCAAGATTTCTGCCATAATCCCACTCAAATCTTGGTTTTTCAAGATAAAACGATAGACCGATTTAATTAAATATTCTAATAAGCTATAATGTTTTTGTTCAAAATGGGCTATCAAATGCAGCAACCGCGCAAAACATTGAATGTCTGTCCGCAAATTCCCCGCTTTGAAATGAATAATTTTATTCAAATAATCAATCGTTTTATCCGAATTGCCGCTTCCAAAATACAAAGATGCCATTTTATAATAGAAAACCAAAATACGATGATGGTCTAATTGTTCCGAAAATTCGGATAATTTACATTCAATTTCAGGCACTAATTTACAACCTTCTGTAAACGTACCTTCCATAAAATGTTTATTAATTTTGGCAGTGTAAAGGTGGTGAAAAGCAATTGCTTTTGTATTTTCGTCAAATGTATCACTGTGTTTTTCAACGTACAATGCGGTACTTTTCAACATTTTACAAAATCCATTATAATTCAACGTCATAAATTGAGCTATCAACAAATTATGAATGCCTTTCAAATAAAGGGACGTATCGTACAATTTCATCATCGGTTCTAATTCAAATAATTCGACCCATTTATAGGAATACCGATAAAATTTTAACATATCTTGCGCAATATACCCGTACCAAGCAAGCGATTGATACCAATACACCAATTCAAAAAAACGCATATCTGATTGCGGAAAAGTCGGTTTATTTTGGTGAAAAAAGGTAGCAATGCGCGTCAAATCGGCTTGATGCCGCACATGACCAAATTCTAAATAAAATCCATACATCCGCAACGCTAAATTGCTCATAAAACTCAGATTTTGAATCCTTTGTGCTAAACTTGTGGCTTCATCGGCAAGCGAAGTGGCTCGATTTTCTCCACTCCGCGTAATGTGGCGCGATTCAATTTGTTTTTCAAATTCGACGATTTCCAACATCAAAAAATATTGATGCAACGATTGTGCAATACTTTTAGCTTTATCCAGAATTCGCAAACTTTGAATATATAAACCTTTATTATATAATATTTTAGCGTAATCTAAATATTCTCGAACTTCAATATCTGCATTATTTTGTTTATGAAGCAGGCGCAAACTTGATAATAATTGTTTATACAAATGCGCTTTTAAATTACTCAACTGCTCTTTTTTAAGGTCGGGTGCTTTTTTCAATACCATTTCTTCGTGATACTCTTTTTGCTTATCCAATACATCAAAAAGTTGAATAAATTTCAAATCTTCATTACTTTGACTCTGATTTCGCGTCACATATAAGCGAAAATTGCGTTTTTCGGCTTTCGTCAAGGTCTTAATAAGACGGAATAAATGATCCGTTTGCGGGGTTGCCATCGTAATATATTTTTATATAAAAAATTGATTTTCAAACAGTTATGTTTATAGCACGGGGGTTTGATGTTGTATCTAAGTGCAAAAATAATATAATTGCGGCAAACCTTTATAATACATTTGTGTTGGTGAAAGTATGTTTTACTTTAAAGAGTACTGCCCATAAAAATCGTTTCTGCTTAAAACAATATTTTTAATGGACTGTTCATTCTTTTTTGAAATAAAATCCTTAAAATAGAATTATTAACAAAATTTTGAATTGATATTCAATCCATCATGTCAGATAAAAAAATTTATATTTTCGATACCACCTTGCGCGACGGTGAGCAAGTTCCCGGCTGCAAACTTAATATGCCTGAAAAAGTGGAAATCGCGCTGGCTTTGGACGAGTTGGGCGTAGATGTGATTGAGGCGGGTTTTCCGATTTCGAGTCCGGGGGATTTTCAGTCGGTGGACGCGGTTTGCAGAGCAGTCAAAAATGCGACGGTTTGTGCTTTGTCTCGGGCGGTCGAGGCGGATATTGACGCGGCGGGGGCGGCGGTGAAGCATGCAAAACGTCCGCGTATTCATACGGGTTTGGGTACGAGTGATTCGCATATTAAATATAAATTTAATTCAAATCGAGAAGATATTATAAAAAGAGCGATTCAATGTGTGAAATATGCTAAAAAATATGTGGATGATGTTGAATTTTACGCGGAAGATGCGGGGCGGACGGATAATGATTATTTAGCAAGAGTCGTAGAAGCGGTTATCAAAGCGGGTGCGACGGTGGTGAATATTCCCGATACGACAGGATATTGTTTGCCAGAACAGTACGGTAATAAAATTAAATTCTTAATGAATCACGTTCCGAACATTGATAAGGCGATTATTTCAGCGCATTGTCATAATGATTTGGGCATGGCTACGGCAAATTCGATTGCGGGAATTCAAAATGGCGTTCGTCAAGTCGAATGTACGATTAATGGTATCGGCGAACGGGCGGGCAATACTTCGTTGGAAGAGGTGGTCATGGTTTTGAAACAACATCCTTACATGGGTTTTAAAACGGATATTGTGACGCAACAATTATTTCCACTGAGTCAATTGGTTTCGACGCGGATGCGGATGCAAGTGCAGCCGAATAAAGCGATTGTGGGCGCGAATGCTTTTGCACACTCGTCTGGGATTCATCAAGATGGCTTTATCAAACATCGTGAAACGTATGAGATTATTGACCCAATTGAAGTGGGGGTTTCTGAATCGAAGATTGTTTTGACGGCGAGAAGTGGTCGGGCTGCTTTGAAATTCCGTTTGCAACAGCTTGGTTTTGAACCGAATGGCAATTTGGATGAATTATATATGAGATTTATCGAAGTGGCGGATCGCCAAAAAGAAGTGCGTGAATCGGATTTACGCGAACTGATTGGTGCGATTCGTTCGCACGTATAAAGTCAAATTAGGTTCCTACGGAATGACAAAGGAATTAAGGACAACTATTTGTCTTTAATTCCTTTGTCATTCCGTAGGAAACTGTTTCCTTCGGAATGACAAAATTCAACAAAACTAGCTTAAAATCATGTCTATACACGTTTCTGCACCTGGGCGCATCTGCCTTTTTGGTGAACATCAAGATTATTTAGGATTGCCCGTGATTGCGGCGGCGATTTCCAAGCGCGTTCATATCACAGGCGCGGCGCGACAAGACCAAAAAGTAGTTTTACATTTGCCTGACATCGCACAAAAGGAACTTTTTAGTTTAAATAATAACTTTCCACTGGTTTATACAAAGCCTCGAGATTATTTCAAAAGCGTTTTGAACGTATTGATGCAACGCGGTTTGAGCTTTTCTGTGGGTTTCGAGGCGACGGTTCAAGGCAATATTCCCATTAATTCGGGTACATCCAGTTCTTCGGCACTCGTGGTTGCCTATATTGCGTTTGCGGCGGCGATGAGTGACCAAAAAGTGGTTTATACTCCAAAAACCATTGGTGAAATCGCATATCAAGCGGAAGTATTGAGTTTTGGAGAACCGGGCGGCATGATGGATCAATATTCGACGGCGGTGGGCAATGTCATTTATTTGGCTTCGCAACCTGCCATTGAAATTGTTGGATTGCATCCGAAATTGGGTAAATTTGTTTTAGGCGATTCGCAAGAACCCAAAGATACATTGACGATTTTGGGCAGGTTGCGCGGCGGCGTTCAACGAATGGTTCAAAAAATACGTTCCATTCATCCAAATTTTAATTTGCAGGATGCCATTTTAGCCGATATTCATTTGCCAAAACATTTTTTGAATTTGGAAGAATCCTTATTGCTCAATGGCACTTTGACCAATCGGGATTTGCTCCGAAAAGCTAAAAATGTATTGGAAAGCAATGAGTTAGATCATCACTTGTTTGGTAATTTGCTTTCGCAACATCATTCCATGTTGCGATATGCTCAACAAATTTCTACGCCTAAAATCAATAAAATGTTAGAAAAGGCGATAGGTGCTGGTGCATTAGGCGGGAAGATAAATGGTTCGGGCGGTGGCGGCTGCATGTTCGCGTATGCACCCGAAAATACGGAAAAAGTGGCTGAGGCAATTGAATCGGCGGGTGGAAAAGCATATATTATTGAGATTGGAGAAGGCGTTCAAATACATGGGTAAAAAAATTGGAAATTTAACATCAAAACCTTAATTTTGCCAAAAATACATTCAAAATGAAAGCGATCGCAGTAGAAAAAATGGGTGGCGGCAGACCTGTCAAAATTTATTCTTTGAGTGAGTATCTCCTCAAAGAGGAAAAATCTGTCAAAAAACATGAATTTTATAACGGTCAAATCATCCAAATGCCAGGTTCTAAAGCCAATCACAACGAAATCGCCATGAATATTGGTAGCGCAATTAAATTTGCGATTAAACCATTATCGAAAATTTTTAGAATTTTCAATAGCGACCAAAAAATTTACATTGAAGCTGAAAATATTGTGGTGTACCCCGATGTTTTAGTGATATGTGAAGCACCTCAATTTTGGAATGGGCGCGAAGATTTAATTATCAATCCTTTGTTAATTGTGGAAGTTTTATCAAAAAGCACTCGCAAATATGACAAAAGTGATAAATTTATGTTATATCAGAATTTGCCGTCGTTTCAAGAATATGTTTTAATTGAACCCAATAAACCGCATGTAGAATCGTGGTTTAAAACCGCAGATGATACTTGGAATAAATTGACTGCCAATGATTTACAAAAAAATATTGCTTTACGCGCCTTGAATGTAGAGATTGCTTTGGCAGATATTTACGAGCATATTTTTTGAAATTACCGAGCTAATAAGTTTAAAAGAGAAGAACGCAGGACATGAAAAGCCTCTAATCTTTCATACCCTGCGTTTATTATTTTCAGAATTCAGTTTTTTGTATTATTACTCGTTCAAAACAAATATTTATGAGTCTTTCACAAATATTACTCGTTCAAAACAAATATTAGTGCATCTTTGACAAATATTAGTTACTAAAAACAAATATTAGTAAGTCTTTCATAAATATTTGTTACTAAAAACAAATATTAGTAAGTCTTTCACAAATATTAGTTACTAAAACAAATATTAGTAAGTCTTTCATAAATATTTGTCACTCAAAATAAAAATTAGTGCATCTTGAATGAATATTAGTGACATTTTAAAAATTTTAGTGCGTCTTGAATGAATGTTAGTGACATTTTAAAAGTATTAGTGCATTTTGCCAAAGTTTTAGAGCAGTTTTAAAACTTTTAGTGCGTTTTTAAGATTTTTTTGAGAACAAAAATAAATTTGCAAATTATATATACGACCTTTTTAATAAAACAAAATGCGTTAATTTGCAAAAATTAACGCATTTTGTTTTATTAAAAATAAATATGAATAAAAATTCATCTACCATAATTAAATTCCGTTAAGACTATCTCCAAGTCTTATAATACTCTTGCCCATCTCATCGGGGATCCATACTGCAATAGAATACACATTTTGAAATGATTCACCTGTTTCTTTATTCAGTAAATTCAAATTGTGTATTTGTATTGTCAAATTTGTCAAATTCTTAATTTCACTATCGCCTGGATAAATAACTACACCAGTTCGAGGGTTTTTACCTTGAAAAAGTTGTTGAATTTCATCTTTTCGAGTAAGTTGGCGCAATCTTGATTGTCCTTTTTTCATCAAGTAAATAGTTGCATTACTATTTGAACCCTCATCTAAATAGCGGACGATAACATTTTTTAAAATTGTGAAGGCTTCACTGTCACTATCTCGCGTAAATTTGAGTTTCATCAAAAAGTGATGATAGACTTTGCCAAGACTCATTTCACAAATCAAATGTTTTTGTTCTTCGGTTCTTTTACTATGTCCATCATCTTCGCGGAAAAAGTTTTCGTTTTTCTTGATAAATTCTTGAGTCACACGTCTATTACTTTCGATAATATTTGTTAAATCGTGAGGTGCTGTTATACGAAACCAGTCATTATGCCAATCATATCTATCAAATTCATTTGAAAATATGTTTTTTCTTGCTAACTGATAGGCTCTTTCTAGGACAACTTCTCGTTCCCAATCATCCAAATGACGATTAGCAAGGTTGTTCCTTGTCAAACTGTCTCGCAAATCTGCCTCATGCTCAACCGTAACTTCTATATGCATTAATTGTGTCCGTGTCAAGATAGACGCGACAATATCCCAAATATCCTTTTTTGTACCCAAAAAATCGGGATGTTTCATTTGAGGGTAAAAGTAGGTAACACTTTTTTGCGATGGCACAAGAGTAGCCGCGATTCCACTACGTGCGGAATCGCAAAAGTTCTTTGACAGATTGGTAAAATTTACAACGTTTCAAGGATGATCTCGTGCCAATTTTTGTCCAATTTTCGACCTGTAAGGAGTTCAATGGGCGCAAAACCTTTTCGTTTGCCTCGTGTAAAACGCCGATGATTATAGTAAAACAAAATCAAATTCAAGGTATGTTGTTCGATTTGCCCTCGCGCTTGGTCGAGAAAGGGTCGAATAAACGAATTGGCGT
>JBDKKX010000179.1:0-9675 GCA_039795795.1 Bacteroidota bacterium
ACGCGGATTGGGGCAGATTTGCACGGATTTTTTTTTATTTTGCACAATTTTGAATTCTTTTAAAAGAAAAATCCGTACAAATCTGCCCCAATCCGCGTCCTCTGCGTTCCAATTGTATCACCCAATTGGACGATTTGACTTTAGATTGGATTCAAAACGCTTTTGATGTCCATTGCTTGTTTCTTCAGCGTTTGGAATACAGAACTTCAGAAAGGATTCGAAGCAGGGTGAATATCAATTGGCGCAATATTTCCTGTCAGCCCCAAGCCACTCCAATAATAAGGATGCTGCTCGTTGGGGTGGGTACTCAAATAAGCACATTTCGCATCGTGTAACACTTCATCTAAATCTTTGGCGGGTGACAAATATTCGTAAAAATGCTTAAGAATATCTCTGGTCGAAAAACCCTCTACACTATAAAAAGTCATTACTACCGATTCGCATCCTTTGATTCTGAAGGCGCGTGCGATACTAATAGTGCCTTCTCCAGCTTCAAATTTTCCAATGCCTGTTTGGCAAGCACCTAATACCACTAATTTTAAATGATCCATTTTTAAATTGGGTTCTAATAAATCCGCCACTGTTAAGTCTTCATCCGCCGTCTGCGAGCGCAAGACAAGTGCAGATAATTCTGGTTTATCTGCACTTGCTTGAGCATGCGTCGAAAAATGGATTAATTCGTAATACTTTATATATTGTTCTAAATTATCTATACTTGCATTTTCATTTTTAAAAGTGGTTATTTTCCAAGGCAAAATACTGTCTAATTCCGTTGATTTCAAATTTTGATGTTGTACAGTATTTACAAAATTCGTAATACCAAAAGCTCCAATACTATCTTGTGAAATTGTTCTTGGTTTTGCATACAGCGTGTCAACGGCTTTAAAACCATAACTAAATGTATAGTCATGAAGCAGATAATGAGTACTATCGTTCAAACTTTCAAAAGACAACTGACTCAATGCTTCATCGGGCAGGATGCGAATGCGTTGAATCGAATCGCTGTGATGCATTTTTAAAATGCCTGCCAAAAGCGTTTGATACAACGCATAACCTAAGCCTTGAAAATAAATTGTTGGCTTTTGGGGTTTGAAAGAGGCGATTGAATTTATAAACTGATTTAATTGATGTGTATCAATAGCTACTTGCGTAAAATCATATTTACTTCTTGACCAACTTAGGACATAAAGTGCATTTTTTTGTTTATTAAAAAAATATTCTACTACAAGTTGTTTGTTTGGCAATTGTTTTTGAAGTTTTTTGAGGTTCATTTTAGGCTGAATCGAATTTTGCGGTATCGAATCTTGCGCGCGGTCATGGTGTAATTTTTTCCACAAATTAGGCGAATATGCCCTTTCACTGAAATGTAAGACAGTTTCCCAATCCGTTAAACTCTTTTTTTTCTGATACAATTTCCAATTCCATTGCAAGCCGCCTTCATAAATACGCAATACATCTTTAAGCTGAATCGAATGTTGCGAGCGATAGTGGTGTAATTTTTCCCAAAAAATAGGCGAATGTGCCCTTTCACTGAAATGTAAGGCATTTTCCCAATCCGTTAAATTCTTTTTTTTCTGATACAGTTTCCAACTGCATCGCAAGCCGCCTTCATAAATAGGCAATGCTTCTTGATTCCAAAATAATTTTGCTTTATCACAATAAAGACTATCCCGAATCTTTTGTATTGAGTTGTCCGCAAGATAAAAATGTTCAATAGCCCATTTTAGGTCTCCTTTTTTTTCATACAGTTCTGCAATAGCCCTTTCTGCTTTAAGTGTGTCTTCTTGTTGCGTCGCGGCACTGCTGGCTTTTTGATAAAACTCAAGTGCTTTGTTAGACTGGTTTAAACTATCGTAAATGGCTCCTTTAATACGATAAATCTCTGATAAATGTCTTTTAGGATTATCATTAGCATACAGCAAGGCTTGTTCTACGGTCTTTAAAGCTGTTGTATCATCTTTTTTTTGACAGCATATTATTAGAGCTAAGTTCGATAACCCTTTGGCCATCAAAGCGGAATCTTTTAATTGACGATAATCTATCAAGGCTTGTTCACATAATAGCTTTGCAGAATCCAAGTATTGTTTTGCAGAATCCAAATATTGTTTTGCGGCATTCAAAGAAATACTATCGCGAATAATTAAATATTTGTTATAGTAAATCAATGCTTTCTGGTGATTCAACCAAGTACTATCCCTTTTTGGCAATGGAGAGCATTTTTTTTGAAGATCATTTAAATAGAACAAAGTGGAATCTTGTTGGTTTAATTCTACAAAACTTCTGATAATTTGTTCCAAAGCAGATTTCTCAAATTGTTTAAACGCCGTATCTCCAGGGCGCACATAACTCAACACCATTTTAGAAACCCGAATTGCTTCATAAAAAGAGTATTTCCTTGCAAAGTAACTTCCAGAATCTATATATCCTGCACTTAAAATTATTTGAGGACGGGCTTGCATTCGATAGGGCAACATCATTTGAATGCTGTTATCAATCAATTTCATACCACTATCTGATTTAAGTTGATTGCAACACCTACCATACATTAAAAGGCTTCGGGCGATTTGGAAAAAGCTATCTGGCGCATAGAGGCGTTTGTATCGTTCCGAGCGTTCGAAACAAGTAACTGCTAATGAATTTTTTAGAGAATCAGCAAGCTCCGATATCAAAATACACATACCTAATTCATGCCATGAATCTGCAATTGGAAATTGAGTGCTATCTGCCTTTGATAAGCTGTCTATGCTATTACGAATGGTGCTTTCTGAGATACAGCAGTAGATGCTATCTCGATGACAATAAGGAAACTTATAGCCGTTGGGGGTTTTGCATTTGCAAGGCGTGAATAGACACACCAAGGCAATCCAGAATAAGGGTAGTTTTTTCATAATATAAATTTTAAATGAAACAATGGCGCAAATAAAATTTAAAAAAATGAAAAAAAAAAAGAATTGCGTTTTTTTTTGAATAAGCTTCAATTAAAATAAGGCGATGCTGTTTGGAAAACAGCATCGCCTTGAAATGGTTTTAGCAGAATTGCTTTAAATAACAGGTTATTGCCTTGTTTGCATTTTTTGGGTTTGTTGTTGCAGAACATTCGTTTTTGAATCTGCTGGTATCTTACTTTTCTCTTTGTTTAGGTCTCTGATGGGAGGCGGTGGCGGTGGTGGCACAGTGCTTGGTCCTGTTCCATATAGCCTATGTGTCAAGGAGTCTAACGCTTTTTTTGTCTTTATTGGTATTAGTGGCTTCGTCTGCTCCCGATTGCTTACTTGTGCCGTTGCCTCAGTCGCACACAGCACTTGAATGGCAATAATTGACAAAAAACTTAGTTTATTCATATTCATAGAAATAAAAATCTTGGTGAATGAATATAGTTACACCCATCTAAATAGGAAACACTCTTTTGTGACAGTTTTTTTGAACTATTTTTGCAATAAGTTCATTTTTCTTTTTTTTTCTTTTTTTTCTCAAAAGTTGTCACAAAAGGGGGTTCTATTTTTAAATAAGTGAAACCAGTTAGAAATTTTTTTTGAATCAAACAAACATTCTTCTATGAAAATGCTCACGTCACCAGAACCAGAAGGTTCGCTTTGTCACCTCTGTGACAAAAAACATACAAAACCATACAACAAAACATACGACCCAGAGAAAAATTTTGGTCTTTCATGGGAAACATTCCAACAATGTATTGAAGGAATCCAAGAAAAGAGCAATCGGGATTTGATGATTGACGCGATGTATTACACGGATATACCCAATAGGAAAAAAAGTATCACGAAAAAATATTTGGATACGCACAGGAGAAAAGGAGTAGATGAAACAAGGATTCAATTAGCAGCAGAGGAAACAATAGAAATTATTTGTGTCCACTTGATGAATAAAAAAATATGTTATGGCAATTTGAATGCTTATTTTTCACGAGTTTTTAATAATAAATTGGTTGGTACACCAGTAGATTTGAGCGAAATCGCTGAACGAAGTTGGACTCCCGATGAAATAGAAGAGGATGACAGGGTGGACGCATTACTCAAGTGTTTGGAAAAATTACAAGCATCTAAACAATGGTTACAAGCAGAAGTATTAAAATTGTTATGCGGTTTTGAAAGCGGATTGCAAAATTCAAAGGCAAATAAGTATAAATGGGTTGCGGACGCATTAAAAATTACGGAGGGAAACGCTCGAAAATTGGCAGAACGGGGACGGAATTTTTTTAAAATTTGTATGAGCAAAAAATAATCTATTTTTTTAACGTTTAAAAACGAATGATAATGGACAGTCGGTTTGACAAATACAGAAAAGGGACTATCTCGGACGAAGAATTAGAAGCCGATTTAAAAACGGCTTATCTTCGGTTGGGAATCCGAAAACAGTTGGAATCCATGCGCTCGAACCCGATTCAAGTGCCTTGGTGGAAAAAAAAATCAACCCTTTTGTGGGTGACTGGTACTTGCACTTGTCTGGTGTTGTTGTTGGCAGGAGTGATTTTACCGAAATGTGCCGAACATTACGATAAAAAAATCATGACTTTAAAAGCGAATTGGCTCGCCTGTAAAAACGGAGAGATAGCGCAAACTCAAATCACTAAGCAGGAGCCTGGTCAGTTACAGTTACACGCGGCTCAAGACATCAAGTATGAGACATTAGCTACTCAAGTAGCAGTAGCCGATACGCTTAAAGACATTTTTCAAGCTTACGAGCAAAAAGATTATGAACAGGCGATTCAAAGAACTCAAGCGTTTTTAAAGTTGCCCCGAAAATCAGGTGATTGTATCAGCGACAATGAAATTAAGCAATTATTGCGGATGCTTAAAATCGTTAAAAGATTGAAATTGAAGATGTGAGAGAATGTTTGTACGCTTGAAGCGATTTCGAGGTGCAGTGGCAGTTATAAACTGCACCTTTTCGCTTTTTGAAACCATTGAGAAACAATACTTTATGCAAATGCTGATTTAAATTTTAACCCATTTACTGATTTTTAAATTTTTGTTTCACCACAAAGGAACGTTCCTGTACGGCTTTGTAGAGCTATTCCTATGCTCAAAAGTCTGGGTTCGGTACTTATTTTAAAACCCATTTTTTTTAAAACTATTTTCATAACCATTTAAAAATTAGAGAATTACAAAACAGTTTTTAAGAGATGTATCTTTTTATTGACAATCTTTGTCATGTCTTTACAAACAAATTATTTTTATCAAACGAATTAAAATCATGAAATTAAAACCGTTATTATTCGCCCTGCTCGCTGGAACGAGTGCGTCATGTGGCAAAAACGACCTTGTAGAAACCAATTACGCGCTACCCGCGAAGTTCGATAAGATTTTATTGAATATGCGCAATGGTCGTGTTTACTTTTGGCCCGATGGCTCGGGTCAACAATTATATCAATCCGATTTGACGCTCGAAACCGTCAAGGTTGCTGATTATAATTCGTTATTGCCGCCGTTAGCCAATATTTCAACCTCACAAGGGGCGTTAATGGGGGTGCGGAAATCCGATAATGTTTTGTTACACCTTTATCAGAACCTTCAGTCGAATACCCATGAATACATTCCATTTCCCGACAAGATGAAAGGAAAAGCACTGGTTCAAGACCGAGAAACAGGACAGTTTTGGAGTATTGGAATGGATGATAAAGTCTATTTCTGGAATGCGCAAGAAGGCGCAAATAGTGCATGGACTCCAACCGCAAGTGTTCGTTACGCCAAAGATATTGTGGTTTTTAATGGAATTGTCTCTATTATTGACCGCGATGACCAAAAAATTTATGAATATTTTCACACCAGTGCTTCGGGTGCGAATTTGCCTACCAAAGGCGTTTGGCATTCCAAAGGCAATCTGACGGCAAAGCAATTGGCTATGAATGAAGGCATTGGTTCTTTATGGTTTTTGGATACTAAAGGACAAGCATATGCTTATTCCAATCATTGGGGAACCAATTTTAATGCGTTTCATTTGACTTGTAATGCTAAATCATTGGCGGTTTACGGACAATTACCTTATATTATTTCGGAAACCGATGGTTTTGTTTATGCGGGTATGAATAATAATTGGCTTAAAGCGCAATTGAGACCGCTTTAAAACTTAGATTAAACCATATTAATTCATTTAATTATCAATTCATGCGTTCTTTAATTTTAAAAACAAGTATTCTTACCACACTTTGTTTGGGATTGCAAGAATGCTTATTCGCTCAGAAAGCCCAATTTGGGCTTCAAATCGGTAGCGGTATTAGTTTCACGCACCCCGAAGACCTTGCCGTATCGAAAGATAGTATACATGTGGGATTCAGCCAACCAACGGCTTTGAAAATTGGATTGACTGCGAAGTTGCCATTTAAAAACTGGTTTGTGGAATTTGGCGGAGATTATTGTTGGAATCCAATGCGAAGGTTTCGGTGGACTGATCCGATTATAGCTTGGCGACCTCCATTTCCATTTCCACCAGGTGAGTGTCCTATGTGCGGAAGAGGAATTGATTTATTGTGGTTCAAAGAAATATTATTCTCCGTGTCGCTTGGCAGACAGATCACAAAATATTTTAATTTAAGCGCAGGGGTGACCCAACGAACTCTAATCTCGCAACCGAATCAGATAAACGCACCTGTTTTGCAACCCAACAGCACGGTTTATCAATTAAAAGTTGGTTACGAGTTCACAAATCACTTGGGACTTTATGCGGATTATTCAGATTTATTCAAAGCGAGCGACTCTAAATCCGAATCGAAAACTGGATTTAGCAATGGGGCAAAACGCTTAAATGTAGGCTTGAATGTGCGCTTTTAAGATTTCCTGAACGCGGTTTTAGGAGTTGCAAAAAATTGATTTTCAAGTATTTGCAATATCCTTGCGCTCCCTTTCGGAAAATTTCAATTTCAGATTTTTCCGAAAGGGGATGCGCCGTTTATCTCAATACGGGACAAATTTTTAAAACTATTTTTATAACCATTTAAAAATCAAGGTATTACAAAATGATTATCAAGAGATGCAACATCTTCTTGACGGTGTTTGTCATGCCTTTGCAAACAAAAATTATTTTTTCACAAAAAAACTTTTACTATGGCAAATTACTCTGTTTTTCGCCTACTATTGCCGCTTCTATGCTTGCTTCACAATGTTGTGACAGCTCAGAGCCACTTTTCGGATGCCGTTATGTGGAATAATGGCAAAGCTTATTTTTTTCAAGGCAACCAATAGCTGCGGATAAAGTGGTGGCAGGCTACCCACTACTCATCTCGGAACATTGGTTGAAGGAAGAGCAGAAAACAAGTAATTGAATTTTTTGAAAATTCGTGCGAAACGCGAAATAGTATCCCCTGCTGTCAAAAAGTTGATGGCAGGGGATACTTTTTGGGCGTGAAGGACAAACAAAATCATCGGCTGACCTGTCGAAATCGTCGGTTAACCCGAAAAATTGGATTTAGCATCCGCAAAAACGCTCTTTGTTTTGTAAAATCCCTTACATTTCTATAAAGAATACTTATTCCGAAATTGGGAGAAATATTGTAGAAAATGAACAAAATGGGGCTTCCCGCGCCAAATATGGCAAGCAAACTTTGAAAAACTTGTCTAAAAAATTGACAGCAGCGTTTGGCAAAGGTTTTTCGGAGCGTAATTAAAGATAATTTTTTTGGGATTGTTTTATTTCGAGGAAAAAGAATGTAAAAAATACCACAAAATTTTATCCGTTTTTATTCAACAAAAATCTACTTTATAATCCTTTTAAAATGAATAAACACTAACACAATTCACGATACAATCTTATACAGCAAGCAAAACATGGGTTTTCATCCATTCAATTTGCCTCAAAAGTAACATACCTAAAACGTTAAAAAATCGTTAAAGGAAACTAAATCGTTCTTCAATATAGTTCTTAAAAAAAAATATTTAAAAAAAACAGGGTTTTACGAAATGATAAATGCTGAATGATGAATGATGAATGATGAATCCTAAAATTCATCATTCATCATTCATCATTTATCATTCATCATTCATCATTCAAAAGTGTTATGAATCGAATGAAATTATTGTTGCTACCGATTGTGCTTGGAAGTTTTTGTTTGAATACGAATGCTCATCCAACCGTAGGATTACACCCCGCGTCAAACGGTTTTGGGAGTCGAAACACGCTACCACCTTCGACCCTTTCAGATTTGTTTGCATATATCACGGCGTTGAAGTCCGTTCCTCTTGATACTGTACCTTTGCGCGACCGAACGGGGGATTTTTTGAGGGATTCTATTAAAAATCCTTTTAACCTTAAAGACCCTTCCATCATTGAAAAATCGGTGGAATATGATCCTGTGACCAATCAGTATTACTTGACTGAAAAAATTGGAGGTGATTTTTTTAGAACGCCGACGGTGATGACTTTCGAGGAGTACGTTCGTTGGAAGGCGAAACAGCAGGAAACGGCGTATTTTGACCGTCTCGCGGGCATCAATCGGGGCAAAAATGGCGAAAAAGTGGATCCGATTTCTAAAATTGACTTTTCCCAGACGCAGGATAATAAAATTAAAATGCTTTTGGGCAGCGATTTGACGAAGAAACTTGACCCCGTGAAAATGAAAGCGGATATTGGCGATAAGCTGATTAATCAGATTTTTGGGGGGACGGGCATTGATATTCGACCGCAGGGCAATATTGATTTGACGTTTGGGGGCGATTATCGGCGGTATGACAATCCGATTTTGCCGATTCGGGCGCGGACGACGGGTGGTTTGCTCTTCGATATGAATATTAATTTCAATGTCACGGGTAAAATTGGTGAAAAATTGAATTTGAATACGGCGTTTAATAATAAAGCGCAGTTTGATTTTGACCGAATTATTAAGTTGAATTATAATACGAATCAATTTAGTGAGGACGATATTATCAAATCGTTGGAAGCGGGGAATGTGAGTTTGCCGTTGCGCGGGACGTTGATTCAAGGCAGTCAGAATTTGTTTGGTTTGAAAACGACGTTGCAATTTGGGTATTTGAAGTTGACGGCTTTGGGGGCGCAACAGCAGTCGCGGCGGCAAACGTTGAACTTGCAAGGCGGCGCGCAAGTCCAACAATTTGCGGTGCAAGCGGATCAATATGATGAAAATCGACATTTCTTTTTGACGCATTTTAATCGGAATACGTTTGAAAGTGCGTTGTCGGAATTGCCGCAGATTAAAAGTTTGTTTACGGTTAAAGATATGGAGGTTTGGGTCACGAACAAACGGAATGATGACCGAGAAGTGCGTCAAATTGTGGCTTTTGCCGATTTAGCGGAAGGGGACAGATTGACGAATCCGCAAGCGATTCGATTGAATGGCAGTAGTTTAGATATTACGAACACTTATCATTTGCCAGATAACGCGGCGAATGATTTATACAGCCGTTTGAACGTAGATAGTAATAATCGTCGCTTGAATATTATTATTGGGCGATTGGAAACGAATTTTGGGTTATTGGGTGGGCGCGATTTTATGAAGGTTTCTGCGAAAAAATTGTCGCCGACGGAATATACGTTTAATCCGCAATTGGGTACGCTTTCGGTGAATAATGTGGATAGAGACCAGATTTTGGGGGTTTCGTTCACGTATTATTACAATGGTCATGGTCCGAATCCTGCGAATCCAAATGAACCGTTTCGTGTAGGGGATTTATCGGGCGACCGTTCGGCGTATTTTTCGGGCGATAGTAC
>JBDKKX010000180.1:0-9668 GCA_039795795.1 Bacteroidota bacterium
TTCTTGGGGCGGCACTTTGAATCGTTTTTCGACTTGCCAAATTCCTATCGTGCAGGGGAAAATTCGCCGATTTCAATTGGAATGTACGCATCGCATTACGGGTGAACATCATGTGTTGCACAAAGAAGGCGTTCATGAGGAACATTATACGGCGTTTGATGAATATGCCAAAGTGGAAGTGCAGTGGTTGGATGAATAATAATTAAAAGTTCGGGAAACTTGGAAAGTTTCCCGAACTTGGGCGATAAAAGTCGATAAAAGTTCGGGAAACTTGGAAAGTTTCCCGAACTTGGGCGATACCTTATTAAAATGCCTTTACATCGTAACCGCGCAACTTTTTCATGTAAAAATCGTCTCTCTGAATGAAGGTGCATCCGCATCCCCAAGAATCTTTTTTCATAAAACTCAAAATCTCTTAGCAGATATGGGAAATTTAAATAATGTGCAAGATAATTATCGGTTGTTGATGGTCAAATTAGACCAATTTATTCGCAAATATTATGTCAATCAACTGATTCGCGGTACTTTATATAGCGTAGGGCTGTTATTGGCTCTTTTTATTGGGCTGAATGTCGCTGAACATTATTTTTATTTTGAGACCGCGACGCGGAAATGGTTGTTTTGGTCGTTTGTAGGCGTTTCGGCGACGAGTTTGGTGGCTTGGATGGGCTTGCCGTTGATGCACTATTTCCGTTTGGGCAAAACGCTTTCGCATGAACAAGCTGCGCAAATTATCGGCGAACATTTCGTGGGTGTGAAAGATAAACTGTTGAATATCATTCAGTTAAAGAAACAAGCAGATGAAACTGAAAATCGAGATTTAATTGTAGCGAGCATTCGGCAGAAGTCCGAACAAATTAAATTAGTGCCGTTCAAAAAGGCGATTAATTTATATCAGAATAAAAAATATTTGCGTTTCGCGTTGCCGCCGACGTTGTTATTTTTATTTATGTTGTTTGCCGCGCCGAGTATTTTGAAAAATGGCACTTTTCGTTTCCTCAATTATAATACAGCGTTTGAAAAACCTGCTCCTTTTAAATTTACGGTGGAAAATCCTAATTTACAAGTGGTTCAGTTTCAAGACTTTGACTTGAAAGTGAAGGCGGATGGAACGATTTTGCCGAATGATGTTTATATTAGCATCAATGGTTATGAATATCGGATGCAAAAGGAAGATGCAACGACGTTCACGTATAAATTCAGCAATGTCCAGAAAGAAATGCCATTTCGCCTGTTTTCTGGGACGGTTACGAGCATGCCTTATATGCTCAATGTGTTGAAAAAACCAAATATTGCAGGTTTCGAGGTCAAATTGGATTATCCTGAATATACGGGTCGTCCTGATGAGTCGTTGCCGAATACGGGCGATTTGATTGTGCCGCAAGGAACGAATATCGCTTGGGCGTTGAAGGCGTTGCATACGGAACGGGTTGTGGTTCATTTTGGCAATAATGTGTTTGATGCTGCAAAATCGGGCGATGAAGGTTATACTTTTTCTAAACAATTGATGAAAGATGAGATTTATAAATTGTTTATTTCCAATAGTTTTTTGCCCAATGCGGATTCGGTGGCTTATACGATTACGGTAATCCCTGATTTGTATCCGACGATTCAAGTGCAGAAATTTGAGGATAGCACGAAGCATGTGAATAAAAATACGTTGTTTTTTGCGGGCGATGCGTCGGATGATTATGGTTTGAAATCGTTGACGTTCAATTATCAAGTGAAACCGAAAGGCGGAACGGCGGGTGCCTTGCAAAAATTGTCGATTGAGAAACCTGCGGGTAAATTTGTGCCGTTTCAATATTCGTTTAATACGGAAAATTTGAAATTGCAAGCGGGGGATGAAATTACGTATTATTTTGAAGTGTATGATAATGATGCGGTGAATGGTTCCAAATCGGCGAAAACAAATCCGATGTTGTTCAGCGTTGCGACGGTGGAGCAGGTGGAGAAATTGATTGCTAAAAATAATGATGAAATTCGGGATGAATTGAAAAAAGCGTTGGAAGAAAGTCGCAAAATTCAAGAAGATACGAAGAAATTGCATGATAAATTGTTGCAAAAGAAGGAACCCGATTTCCAAATGAAGAAGGAAGCCGAACAATTGATGAAGCGGCAAGAGCAATTGGATAAGCAGATTGATAAAGCGAAGGATAATTTCCAAGAAAATATGGAAAAATCAAGTGAGAATGAGAAGCAAAATCAGGATATTCGCGAAAAACAGGAGCAATTGCAGAAAATGTTTGAAGATTTGAAGAATGATAAGATGAAAGATTTGTTGAAACAAATTGAGGAGATGATGCAAAAAATGGAAAAAGACCGCGCTTTGAATAAAATGGATAGTTTGAAGTTTTCTAACGAGGAGTTGAATCGGGAATTGGATAGAATGCAGGAATTGTTTAAACAGCTTGAAGTGGAGAGTATGCAGCAGGAGCAATTGGATAAATTGGATGAAATGGCGCAAAAACAGGAGGAATTGTCGAAGGAAGCAGAGCAAAAGGATAAAAATTCGGAGGATTTGAAGCAAAAACAGGATAATTTGAATAAGGATTTTAAGAAATTTGAGGAAAAACAAAAAGATCTTGAAAAGAAAAATAAGGAATTAGAGCGTCCGAAAGAAATGGAGGATACGAAGGAAGATTCCAAAGAGGTGGAAAAAGAGCAGCAGGATAGTAAAGAGAGTTTGGAGCAAAAGCAGAATGCGAAAGCGTCTAAATCTCAGAAAAAAGCGGCGGATAAGATGAAGAATATGGCGAATAAGATGAAACAAAAAATGGCGGATAGTGAGCAGGAACAGGCGGAAGAGGATATGAAAGCGATGCGTCAATTGTTGGAAAATTTGGTTCAATTGTCGTTTGACCAAGAGAAATTGATGGATGATTTTAAAAAAACGGGGGAAACGACTCCGCGTTTTGTGAAGTTGACGCAGCAACAGCATAAATTGAAGAATGATTTTGAATTGGTGGAGGATTCGTTACATGCGTTGAGCAAGCGCGTTTTGCAAATTCAGACTTTTGTAAACGAAAAAGTGACGGATATTAAACAGGATATGTTTGAAACGTTGAAGGAGTTGGAGGATAGAAAAAAATATGCCGCCGAACCTGTGCAGCAACGGACGATGAAGAATTTGAATGATTTGGCGTTGATGTTGTCGGAGTCGATGAGTCAGATGCAGCAGCAACAACAATCGCAATCGAATAAACCAGGGAATAAAGCGTGTAAAAAACCGGGCAATGGGCAGGGCAAAACGGGTAAAATGCCGAAAGATAAGGTCGGCGAAGGGCAAAAAGATTTGAATAAGATGTTGAAAGATTTGAAAGACCGCATGGGCAAGGGCGGAAAAGGCGGGATGAGTAAGGAATTTGCGCAGATGGCGGCGAAACAAGCGGCATTGCGGCAGGCGTTGAAGGAAAAACAGAAGGAAATGCAGCAACGCGGTAAAGGTGCGGACAAAGGTATGGAGGAGATTGCGAAGGATATGGAAAAAACGGAGACGGAATTGGTGAATAAAGTGTTGACGAATGAGACGTTGAAGCGACAAGAAGCGATTGAAACGCGTTTGTTGGAATCCGATAAGGCGGAACGCGAACGCAAAGAGGATGAACAACGCAAAGGCGAAGTGGCTAAAACACGTCAACCCGATACGCCACCGAATTTGCAGGAGTATTTGCGGAAGCGGCAGGCAGAAGTGGAGTTATATCGGTCTTCGTCGCCGTCGTTGAAGCCGTATTATAAAGGATTGGTGGAAGATTATTTTAAAAATTTGAAGGGAAAATAGTTTTTGAAATAAGCATTAAAGTGGCTGTCTTAAAAGGGTAAAATTTAATTTTTTGTGATTTTTTCTTTTAAGACAGCACCTTAATTCCTACTTCAAATCGATACTAAAAATTCAAAAAAATGGAATTACTCGTTTCAAAGCAACATCAAGTTGCTACTTTAACCTTGAATCGTCCTAAAGTATTCAATGCGTTTAATCTTTCGCTTTGCCATGCCTTGCAAAAAGCCTTAGACGATTGCGCCCATGACCCCGATATTCGATGTATTGTTTTGACGGGCGCGGGCAAAGCTTTTTGTTCGGGGCAGGATTTGAGTACTTTTACGTCGCCGAATCCACCTACTTTTGAGGCGGTTTTGGACGAAGGTTATAATCCTATTATCTTGAAAATCAGACAGTTAGAAAAACCTGTGGTGGCTGCTGTGAATGGGGTTGCGGCGGGCGCGGGTGCGAATATTGCGTTAGCGTGTGATGTGGTGATTGCGACGGAATCGGCAAATTTCATTCAAGCGTTTACGAAAATTGGGTTGATTCCCGATAATGGTGGGACATTTTTTCTGCCGAGATTGATTGGTTGGCAAAAAGCGGCTGCATTGATGTTGACGGGAGATAAAGTTTCGGCGCAAGAGGCGGAAAAAATGAGCATGATTTATAAAGCGGTGCCTGATGATGCGTTTTTAACGGCAGTTGAACAATTCGCACATAAGTTGGCGCAGATGCCTACGAAAGCACTTGGGATTACCAAACGCGCTTTAAATCAATCCCTTATGAACGATTTAGCGACGCAATTATCGCTCGAAACCCAACTTCAAAAAGAAGCTGCGAGTACCGCAGATTATAAAGAAGGCGTAAGTGCGTTTTTGCAAAAGCGGTTGCCGACGTTTAAAGGTCATTGAATTCGGATTCTAAAGATAAATTACGATACAATGGGAACACAGATAACACGGATTTTTCAGATTTACACGGATTTTTTGAGCATTTATGCTCAAAAAATCCGTGTAAATCTGAAAAATCCGTGTTATCTGTGTTCCCATTGTATTACACTTTATATAAAAATGTCATCTAACATCATTTCGGCTCCAACGCTTTCGTCAATCGGAAAATCAAATCTTGCAAATGATACCGCGTCATTTTGTCAAACGAACCTGCAATCCCACTCATTTCTGTTTTCAATTCCGTCAAATGCCCCCGAATCATAGAACTTATATCTGTTTTTTTCACATCAACGGCGTTCGGAACAATCGTCCCTGGAAATACATAACCAACCGACGCAGGAGGATTGACCGCATTTAAAACACTTAACAATCGTTCTACATACACTTTTTGCAAATTTCGGCGGTAATTATCAATGGGTTGTCGCGTCCGCAATTCAGACCAAATCCCATTTTTCATATCTGTAAAAAAATTATCCAACGAATAATTGTTAGCATTCAAAGACGAGGATTCAATCAATCGCTGCATTCTATCTTCGTTGAAAAGGCTCGTCAAAGTGGCTTCTTGCATACTGCGCACCATGTCCACCCCTTGGTCTGGACGCAAAACGGATAAAATGGTCGGGTCAATCAACCATTTTGGCGTTTCAAACAGCTGTTTTTGCAAAAATTGTACAGCATCGCGTTGCAAATTTGCAGGAGTCACTTGATAGACCGCGCCCGCTTGGTCTGTCGTTTTGGGCGTATCGTAAATCCCACCCACATATTTGGTCACATGCCCCATGTATCGGCGAAATTGTCCTACTATATTAAGGTGTGCTTCGCGCAAATTGTCATAATCTTGCCCTTTTGCCTTCGTCCATTCAGGCAATTGCGGCAAAATCCGTTGCAAATTTTTAATACCATAAGTGGAAGCAAGCATCGCATTATTCCCCAAATCTTCCGATTGCGTGCGCGGGTCGTAGGGATGCACTTCCGTCAAAAAGTGCAATCGCGGATTTTTTTCCACCCTGTCCAAAATCCATTGATTCAAAACCAAATGGTCTTCTTCGGGCGTTGCCGTCCCGTAAATCGGTTTGTAACCCCATTCAATTGCCCACTTGTCATAATCGCCGATGCGCGGCATCAAATCGGTTACACTATCTTCGGGTTGTGCCACATAGTTGAATCGAGCATAATCCATAATCGACGATGTATGACCATTTTGTGCACAAAACTTTTTATCCCGCAATTTTTCAACGGGCGTTGCAAACGATGAACCATGATTATGACGCAAACCCAGCGTATGCCCTACCTCGTGCGCCGCCACAAATCGCATCAATTCGCCCATCAACGCATCATCAAATTGATTTTTACGCGCACGCGGATCCACGGCACCGACTTGCGTTTGATACCACGAATGCAATAATTTCATAATATTGTGATACCAACCAATATGACTTTCTAAGATTTCGCCACTGCGCGGGTCATGCAAATTGGGACCATAAGCGTTTTCAATGTCCGACGCAAAGTACCGAATCGCCGAAAAACGCGCATCTTCTAAACTCATCGTCGAATCTTTTTCAGGAAAATCTTTCGCAAAAATAGCATTTTTCCAACCTGCTTGTTCAAACGCTTTTTGCCAATCTTCTACGCCTTGTTTCAAAAAAGGTCTCCATTTGACAGGCGTTGCAGGGTCGATGTAATAAACAATTGGTTTGGCTGGTTCAATGGACGCTCCTGCTTTTTGGCGCGCCGCATCTTCGGCATTTTTGGGTTCCAACCGCCAACGAACCGCAAATTCTTGGTCTTCAGTGCGCTGCAATTGCTCGTCATAAACCGTATAACCATTTGAAAAATAACCAACGCGCCTATCATACAATCGTTTACGCATCGGTACTTTTGGTAATAACAACAAGGATGTATTCACTTCCATCGTTATCGCACCTGCCGTAGCACCGCCTGGCAAATTGACCGAAGGCATCGGACTCGGCGGACCGAAATTGGGCATCGGCGGTGAAACACTATAGGTTTTAGTCGATTTAATCTCGGTATTAATCGGAAAAGTTCTAATGCTTTCGACAAAACTGCGGTCGGATTGAATGCCCGTCAATTTATAAACATTTTTCATAAAACCACTCATCGAAAGCACTGTGTTATCCCCCGCAAAAAATTCGGTCACATCTATCACGGTCGCTTTTCCGATGCTGTCCTTCTTATAGGCTTTCACCTCGAAAGCTGCCGCAATCGGATCGACATTGGAATTCCGAACCGCTTTATACAGGGGAGTGGTCGAATCCGAACTCACATTAATATAGGCGATGGCGCGCATAAAAATTTTATCCACCCCACCTTTTTCAAAGCGCACAATTTGCCGATTGATTTGTTCGCCCCCGTAACCGATGCCTGTCGGCGTGCGCACGAACCGCGTACTTGCCAACATTTCGCGTCCCAACAACGAATCGGGCAATTCAAAATAAAAACGGTCGTCCAATTTATGCACGATAAACAACCCTTTTGAAGTTTTCGCTTTATCGGTGATGACCTCTTTATAAGGTTTGACATTGGTTTTCGGCGCGGCAGGCGGCGTAGCTGTAAGCGGTTTTGCACCCGCTTTGGTAGGCATTTTGTGCGCAAGGGTCGGCGTTTTGCAGCCATACCAAAGTCCTACAATCGTTAACAACAAGATTTTAAATGAAAATTTAATCATACTTTTATAACAACATTAATTGAAAGAGTCGTTTGAAGCGTGTTTTATACAATCGTTTGGATAATTTAAAGTAAGTGCAATATGTAATAAGGTTGTTTAGCCAAGTTACATATTTTGAAAATATTTATTTTAAGTATTTTCGTACAACGCTTTAATTTTAATTGGACTTAAAACCCGATTAAACCAGCGAAAATCGCTCACAATCCCACCAAAAGAAGCATTAAGATTGGTAATGCAGCCGCCCACACTGAACATCTCATCGGGTGGCGAGTAGGCATGTGTGACCTGAATTCGCTTTTTACCATTCATAAAAAGCGTCCATTTGGACTCATTTTTGACTAAACAAAGGTGCACCCACTCCAATGAGGGCAATTCCACCGCCCCAGAAAAGGCATCGCATTGAACGCCGCCCAACAATAAGCTCAAATACGCGCCACCGCCACAACAACTATCGCTCATCAACAATCCAAAACCATTGCGTCCCGAATGCCCCACATGGAAAATACATGCCAAGGCATGCCTTTGTTGCCAGTAAACCCAACAAGCAATGGTCGATTTTTTATAATCATATTTTTTTAGCTTTGCATATATATAACTATCATAATGAGCAAATTGAAACGCTCTATTAGACATTCCAAGCCTATTTTTCGTAAGCGCGGCATGATAAATTGCGCCATGCTGTTCGCGCCCACTGGCATCTTCCGCAGTCCCATGAAATGGATAATGCAGCATTAAACCCTTTTCAACAAGCATTTTAGCCGTAATTTGTTGCGCCAAAGGCGCGTCTGAAGACGGGATTTCGGTGAGATTTTTTTCAATCATGGTACAATAATACAAACAAAAAGTTTTATAATTATTTTATACACGTTCAAGCGACTTGAATTTGTCAACAAAAATAATTGTTTTTTCGCTACTTTTAAAAAAAAACGTACTATTGCAGGTCATTTTAAGTTTTTACAAACTGTATTAAAACCAATTCTAATGAATCGTTTAACTCCTTTTTCTCGACTGTTGTTGACAGTTGGTATTGTTTTGGGTGTTTTTTTCGCCTTTAAAAAGATTGCCCCGAAGTTGGGATTTGGCAAAAAAACGACGAGTCCTGAGGTTGTTGCTCGGGAAACGAACACTAACAATGGTTCTACGGCAAATCCGAATCGAAATGATGCGTCAACGCCTGCCCAAACAGGTACAAATCCGACACCGCCGCCTGCGGCAACGCCTACACCCGCGAATAAGCCTGTCGCGCCGCCTGCGAATACGGGTGTGCGTCAGAAATTTGTTTTCAACAATCCAACCCCAGAAAATGGTAAGTTGAAAGGCGTTGTTGAATTGGGCGCGAGTGGGTTTAACTCCTTCATTATCAATGTGGATGCGCAAAAAAATTGGGAATTGAAAAAAGCAGATTTTGGTGCCAGCCTCGTTTATGATAAATTAACAAATGATACCGAAATCAAATCTAAATTGGTGGAATACATTACAGGCATGACGGATTATGGTGTTTTGCCCAAAAATGTGCATTTTGTCATCAGTTCGGGTGCGCAAAAAGTGCCGATGACGGTTAAAATCATTGAATTATTGAAACAGCGCGGCTTTTACGTCAATACGGTGACGGCAGAAGTGGAAGGGAAATTGGGGGCGAAATGTGTTTTGCCAAAAACGTATGAAAGCAATGGTTTTGTGGTGGACATTGGTTCGGGCAATACCAAAATTACTTGGGTGGACAAAGGTGCGACGACGAGTTTGGAAAGTTTTGGGGCGAAATATTTCCAAGATGGCAAAACGGATGACGTTGTTTACGCCGATGTGAAGGCAAAAGCGGCAAAAGTGCCTGCGGGGAAGCGCGAAACGTGTTTTATTATTGGAGGCGTTCCGTTTGAATTGGCGCAACAAGTGCGTTCAGGCAAGGAGCGTTATACGGTGTTGAACGCGCCGAGTTTGTACAATTCCGATAAGGCGAAAACGAAAAGTGGTATTAATATTTACAAAGCGGTGGCGGATGCGACGGGGTGTAAAGAATTTGTATTTGATTGGGATTCAAACTTTACGATTGGATTTTTGTTAGGGTTGAATTACTAAACAAGGTTGGAATTAGGATTAAATGGGATTTTTTTGGGATTAAATGGGATTGATTTTTTTTGGATTTTTTTTGGATTATGTAGTTTCTCAGTACGTGACAAAAATAATTTTTGGCACAGATTGAACAGATTCCACGAGATTTTCACAGATTTTTTTGATTTTCAATGCTTAAAATCAAAAAAAATCTGTGAAA
>JBDKKX010000181.1:0-9664 GCA_039795795.1 Bacteroidota bacterium
TTTTAGGATTCATTGGATTGAAATGAAATGAAATAGGATAATTCCAATCCAATAAATCCTAAAAAATCAATCTTATTTAATCCAAAAAAAATCCCATTTAATCCTAATTCCAACGCGAGCTACTTATGTAATTTATAAACGTAAACGCTGGAATCAAAAACGCCCAATAAATCCTTCCGATAAGGGCGCAAGGTATCTGCCTCTTGACACTTTAAATTATTCAATATCAAATATTTACATCCATGGTTTTTAATAATATCATCTACATAAAACGAAGTAATATGCCCTTGATATGGAGAAAAGTTATATTTGCCCGCGTTCCAATTGGTAAATCCGCGCAAGCGCATCCAATAAAGCGACGCATTCGGCGAAACATCGGGCACACTTAACACCGTATCTCGTTCGGAAATACCTAATCCTTTGAAAAAAAGTTGTAATTGTGGTGTTTTAAACAAGGAATAGTTATAATCATTGTAAAAATCGCCCTTTTGGTCATATCGATGAAACATTTCCTTCTTCGTATGCCCAAAATTTTTAACCAAAAAACAACACATCAATACTGTTAATAAATAATACAAATACTTGTTATTGAATTGTTTAAATACATAAAATAAACTTATAAGCATCGAAATCGGCAAGACCATCCATTCAATATAATAATAATCGTGAATCATCAATTGTTGATACCATAAAAGAATGACGGCAGCAACGCCCAATAAGTTCAAAATCAAAATGCTAAACAATATTTTATTTTGTTTTTTAATTAAAATAAAATTTAAAACTAAAATAGCTGCTAAAATTTGCAAGGATGTTTGGGTAAATACATGAATGGGCAATCCATAATACCTTAACCAACTTGTAATCAATTGACGAGATTTTATATCCATGTCCCAAATGGGCAAGATGGTATCTAAAAAAAACATTTTGCTTCCTGCTGCAACGTTATAGTGTTCTGACCAAACGCGCCATGCAATAACTGCAATGATTATGATGAAAAAAGAAGGCAACATTTTCCATTTTTGTTGGAAAATAGGCGGTTCATTTTTGAAAAAATAGCCTCTCAAAACGTCTATTTTATACAAAACCATGATGGCAACCCAAGCAATTAAAACCGTCGGTTTGAGCAAAGCGATGAGTAAAAAAATGCCTGTACAAATATACCAATCCTTTGATTTTGAATCTTTTATATATTTATAAAAATAGTACCATCCGCTAAAAGCCAAGCCTAATGCAGGTACATTGGGCAAAAAATTGAGGCTATAAAACGCAATTACAGGTGTTGTAAACGGCAGCAGCGCAATCGCCAAAGCCGCTACGGTATTTTGCAATAAAGCATCTGATAATTTAAAAAGATGATATATGCCAATAAAAAATACAATTAAGTGAATACTTCTTAATATCCATTCGTGTACCCCAAATATTTTGTACAAAACAGCCGCAAGCCAATAAAATATCGGAAATTCACCAACTGTATGATGATTATTCGTGATGACGTTCAAAACGCCCGGTTTCCAAAACTGCAAATTATTTTGATAATAATTCAATGCTTGTGCCGCGCCATCCGCTTGCCGCCAACAATGCACAGACTGCGGTGGATAATTGGTTCGCCGATTCAGTTCGTAACTATAAAACAAGGTGAGGAAAGCCGCCAAAAATATAAAAAATTTGACCATTTTGCTTTCTGCGAAAGTGTGAATATTGGTTATCATTTTTTTGGTTATGTTAGTAATGATGAATGATGAATGATGAATGATGAATGATGAATGATGAATGATGAATAGTAAATTATTCATCATTTATCATTCATCATTCATCATTCCTTAAAACTTTTCGTTTTTTTCAAGCATGGTTTTCAACAAAGTCGGCACTTTAAAACGCCGCCCGTGTAGCGTACTATACACTTTACATTTTTCACTAAATTCAAATAAACCATAATCATTAATGTATTGTAAAACACCGCCTTTAGAAGCAGGAAACTTCCAACCGTAGATGCTACCCAAATTCGCTTCCGCCGCCGAACCCACGATTTTTTCTTGCAAACACCAAACCGCTTCCAACGCTTGCGCAAATAACAATCGTTCTGTCAACTCAGCGCGGTCAAAATCTTTTCGATATGGAGGCGCGTCCGTCCCATGCCAAAGTTTTGTAATATTGCCGTGACTGTCATAATCATAAAAACCCATACGTGCCTGTTTGCCCGTCCGCTTATCCGCAATCATCAAATCCAAATTCGCCCCTGCGGGATGTCGAACGTATTTCGGTCCGTACAATTGCGCCGCTTG
Source organism: Bacteroidota bacterium (assembly GCA_039795795.1). Lineage (GTDB taxonomy): Bacteria > Bacteroidota > Bacteroidia > Chitinophagales > Saprospiraceae > JAAFJT01. The sequence continues at coordinate 2,283 of JBDKKX010000181.1, forward strand.
TTGTTCATATTCCGCCACCATCGTCAGCGATAAATCATCTGCTAATGCCAACGGACCCGTTTGCATCCCCGCTTGAATCCCCAAATTTTCTATCAAAGCAGGCGAAAAACCTTCCTGCAACAGCGCGATTCCTTCCAAAATATACGTATTCCGCACTCGACCGACGTAAAATCCCCAACTATCTTTCACAATAATCGGAATTTTATGAATCATTTTGATAAAATCGAACGCACGCGCAATCGTTTCATCTGCCGTTTGCGCCCCTTTGACAATTTCCACTAAAAATTCGTCATCCACAGGACGGAAAAACCGCATACCACAAAAATTTTCTGGACGATATGCCGTTTTTGCCAATTCTGTTATCGGAATTGAAGACGTATTACTCGCCATCATACAATATTTATCGACGACCATTTCCGCATCCCGAATAATTTTAGATTTCAATAACCTGTTTTCAAAAACCGCCTCAATCACCAAATCACAATCTTGAAAATCACTCATTTTTTCAGTTGCAGTAATGCGACTCAGTATCGTTTGCGCTTCTTTATCCGATATTTCACCCAATTGAACCCTCTTTTTGAGCTTATTTTCAGAATAAAATTTGCCTTTTTCCGCCACAGACCGAGAAATATCTTTCAAAACCACTTGCAAACCTTCATTCGCACAAATATAGGTAATGCCCGAACCCATCAACCCAGCACCAATAATTCCAATTTTTTTAGGTCGAAATTTGCCATAACCTTTGGGACGATTACAGCCTTTTCGCACCGATTGCAGGTCGTAACCAAATGCTTTCGTCATACTTTTCGCCTCTTTGGTCAACAACACTTGCGTAAAATAACGACTTTGTATCCGACAAGCCGTGTCAAAATCCACTCGACTGCCTTCCACCAACGTACTCAAAATAGCGGTCAAAGCAGGATAATTCAAATAATTCTTTTTATAATGTTCCGCCGTTAAGCGGCGAATATTTTCGCCCACCTTAACGTTTTGCGCCGAGCCTTCGGGAATTACCCCTGTTTTCGTATCCCAAATTTGATGATATGTTTCCGCTTGATTGAGCAACCAATAACGCGCTTTTTCCAATAAATCGCGTTCATCCGTTGCCAATTCGTCGATTAAACCAATTTTTAAGGCTTCTTTGGGGGTATAAAAACGACCTTCTGTGGTCACTCGAAATGCTTTTTCAATTCCCATAAGCCACATCAACCGAATAATCTCTCCCCCAGAACTCATTAATCCCAATGATGTTTCGGGAAGACCCAATTTTATATCGTTTCTATCCAACGCGACCCGATAATGACACGCCAAAGCCAAGCCAAGCCCCGACCCAAGAGCCGAACCATTCAACGCCGCCACAACCGCAACCCCAGGTGCTTCCAAACCGCGAAAAAAAGCACAAAGTTGCTGCGATGCTTGAAACGCAGCAGCAGCATCCGTGCATTGATGATAAAAATCCAAATCACCACCCGCCAAAAAATTGCGTTTCGCCGACGTAATAATAACGCCTTTCAACGAACCTTTTGCTTTTTCGGCTTTCAAATGATTCAAAAGCGTCACAAAAGACTTGCTGATGTCGTGTTGAAGCATATTATATTGGCTGCCATCCATTTCCAGCGTCAATGTGGCGATTTGTTGCGTATCCTTTTCGTATCGAATCATGGTTTTATGAATAAAATTTTACTCGGCAAAGATAGATATTTTTTTAATAGCTTAATCGAATTAGGAAGTTGCTATCACAACCGAATAATATTTTGTGATTTTTTCTTTTGAGATAGCAACTTCCTAATTCCAATTTTAATCATAAATATTTCATATAAGTTTGCAAATCTTTATCGCCGCGCCCAGAAAGATTGACCACCACAATATCCGATGGCTTAAAAGTCATTTTTTCCAATGCTGCAATCGCATGAGCCGATTCCAACGCAGGGATAATGCCCTCAATTTGCGTCAACAATTTTGCACCCATTAAAGATTCTTCATCTGTAATACTAATTGGAATAGCGCGATTTGTGCGAATCAAATGCGCATGCAACGGTCCAATACCAGGATAATCCAACCCTGCCGAAATGCTGTGCGGCTCCACAATTTGCCCATCTGCGGTTTGCATCAAAAGCGTTTTACTACCATGAATCACGCCAGGCGTTCCAAGCACACTCGTTGCCGCCGATTTTCCAGAGTGAATACCTTCCCCCGCCGCCTCGACTGCTACCAATTTTACAGACAATTGGTTTAAATAATGGTAAAATGCACCCGCCGCATTCGAGCCACCGCCGACGCAAGCCACTATATAATCTGGATTCGGATTATTAAACTTTTGTTTCAATTGTTTTTGCATTTCCTCCGAAATCACCGATTGAAAACGCGCCACCATATCGGGATAAGGATGCGGTCCAACAACCGAACCTATAATATAATGTGTATTTTCGGGATTGCTAATCCAATCTCGAATCGCTTCATTCGTCGCATCTTTGAGTGTCCGACTGCCGCTCAACGCAGGAACGACCGTCGCACCCAACATTTTCATCCGCGCCACATTCGGTGCTTGCCGTTCCATATCCACCGAACCCATATACACAACGCATTCCAATCCCATCAAAGCACATACCGTAGCCGTTGCAACGCCATGTTGACCCGCGCCCGTTTCCGCAATAATACGCGGTTTTCCTAAGCGTTTAGCCAATAAAATTTGCCCAATCGTGTTGTTAATTTTATGCGCACCTGTATGGCACAAGTCTTCTCTTTTCAACAAAATGTTTGTATTGTGTTTTTTAGAGAGTCGTTCTGCAAAATACAATGGAGTTGGGCGACCCACATAATCCTTCAATAAGGATTTGAATTCGCGTTGAAAATCAACACTTTTGATGATTTTCAAATAATTTTTGCGCAAAGTTTCCACGTTATGATGCAACATTTCGGGGATGAATGCCCCGCCAAAATTGCCATAATAGCCTTCTTCTGAGACTTCGTAAGAAACATTTTGTTGAATTGTATGCTTAGGCTCAATAAGTAATTCGGTCATTTTTTGAAATTTTATTTTGCCACGAATTACACGAATTTTCCTCAGTACATGACAAAAATGCTTTTCGGCACAGATTGAACAGATTCAACGAGATTTCACAGATTTTTTTTGATTTTAATGCTTAAAATCAAAAAAAATCTGTAAAATCTCGTTGAATCTGTTCAATCTGTGATGAAAAATATTTTTGTCACGTACTAAGCGAATTTTCACAAATCATTTGTGCAAATACGTGTAATTCGGGACGAATTCATTTTTGATATAAATTCTGATAATAATGCGAAATTTTTAAAAGCAGGTCGAATTTCAAATTTTGAATTTAAATCGATTGCATATAAATTTTTTAAGTTTAAATTCAAAATGGTTGGCGCATCTGCTGCGCTAATCCCGCCTGCAAGGAAAAATGGTTTTTCTAAATGATATTGTTTTAATATATTCCAATCAAATTTTAATCCAGAACCGCCATGTTTAGGCGTTTGCGTGTCGAATAAAAAAAAGTCTGCAACCGATTCATAATCAACGAGTTGTGTAAAATCAAAATGCTCACCCACCGAAAAAACTTTCATAATTTGAATCGATGAATGCCTATGATTAGACAAATATTGTTTTAAACGCTTGATAATATCGGGTGTTTCCGTATGCAATTGAAGCATTTTTAAATCAAAATCAACAATTTTGTTTAAAATAAAATCAAAATCCGCATTTACAAACACGCCCACTTTGGTTATATCGGTTTTAGTCGCTTTGAAATCGGTGACATAACGAGGTGATTTTTCATAAAAAATAAAACCCATGTAATCAATCGGCAAAGTAGCGATTTCAGCAATATTGGCAGCTTCTCGCATACCACAAACTTTGATTTTCAATGACATACATATTTTAATTTTACTTTCATTAAAGAATTAAACAGGATGCGATATTTTTTGAATAAATTGTTTTAAGGTTTCCGCAGGGTTGTCCGTTTTCATAAACGCTTCACCAATTAAAAAACCTTTAAATCCATAATTGCTTAATAAGGAGATATTTTCAGGATTAGAAATGCCACTTTCTGCAATTTTAACAAATTGAGCAGGAATCTGCGCACTCAACTCAATGCTTGTTTGCAAACTCACCTTAAAATTTTTCAAATTGCGATTATTAACCCCGACACAATCCACTGCATCACAAAGTTTTTCCAATTGTTCTTCCGAATGCACTTCCATCAAAACCTCTAAACCCAAATTTTTCGCCGTTTCCGCAAGGTTTTTCAAACTTTTTTTGTCTAAACATTCGGCAATTAAAAGAATCACATCCGCGCCTGCACTTTTGGCTTCAAACAATTGATATTCATCAATCATAAAATCTTTGCGCAAAATCGGAATCGAAACGGCTTGTCGAACCTTGCGCAAATCACTCAAAGTACCTCCAAAAAACGGTTCGTCGGTCAAAACCGAAATCGCTGCCGCGCCCGCCGCCGCATATCCACTCGTGATGTCAACCACATTTGCCCCTTCTTTGATCCACCCCAACGACGGCGATTTGCGTTTGAATTCTGAAATAATCCCTGCGTTATTGTTTTTCAAATGCCTTTTAAGCGAATAACCCGCTTCTTTAAAATATGGACTTTTAACCATATCATTTGTCGAAATCAACTTTTTACGTTGTGCGACTTCAGCTCGTTTTTCTAAAATAATTTTGTCTAAAATATTCATTTTCAAAAGTTTTAGAATTAGGATTTTATAAGATTTTGAGGGATTAAATGGGATTGATTGTTAAGATGATTGGGATTTAATCCTTCAAAATCTTATAAAATTTTAATTCAAAAGGTGTAATTAATTGACGAATTGTTTGAATCGTTGCAAGGCTTTTTTGCTTAATAAGGATTCTTCCGCTTCCGCGACGCAATCTTGCAAACTTTTTTCGGGATGAATGCAATGAATCGCCACACCCGTATTGACAGCAACTGTATCATTTTGCGGTTTAGTGCCATTGCCCGTCAAAATACGGACAAAAATATCTGCCGCTTCCTGTACCGTATCGCCTCCAAACAAATCCGCAGGTTGTAACAATGCTTTTCCGAGCGATTCAGGCGAAATAATCTGTTCTTTCTGATTCATTTTTAACTTAAAATCACCTGTCAAAGACACTTCGTCATAACCATCTAAGGCATGAACAATCGCAAATTGTTTATCTGTCTGCTGAAATATATATTGGTAAAGGCGCGCCAATTCCAAATTAAATACGCCAGTCATTTGATATTTGGGTTGCGCAGGATTCACTAACGGTCCCAACATATTGAAAAAAGTCTTGATTCCCAATTGTTTACGAATGGGACCCACATTTTTCAACGCGGGGTGAAACAAGGGCGCGTGCAAATAACAAATATTATTTTTATCTAATTGCCTTTCTAAAATATCTTGTTCATTGGTAAACTTATATCCCAAAAATTGCAATACATCCGACGACCCACAAGCAGACGAAACGCTTGAATTCCCATGTTTAGTCACTTTATAGCCCGCGCCCGCAAGCACAAAAGCAGATAAAGTGGAAATATTGAACGTATTTTTGCCATCGCCGCCCGATCCACATACGTCAATCGTGTCGTGATTATCGAATTGAATCGGGATACAAAGTTCCAACAACGCTTCTCGAAAACCTTGCATCTCTTCCACACTGACGCTCCGCATCAGATAAACCGTGATGAATGCAGCGATTTGCGCATCATTATATTTATTTTGAGCTATATTTATAAGAATGCGTTTTGCTTCTTGCTTTGTCAATCGTTTATGCTCAAATAATTTTGCTAATATGATTTTCATATTTTTTAATTTATAACATATAGTTACATAGGACACATATATTTTTTTGTATTTTGAACAAAAATTCTATGTGTTCTATGTATCTATGTCTTAAAAGATAATATTAATTTTTAAACAATCGTACCAATCTTATACCCGTTCTACGGTCTTGCAATTCCTCCTGTTTATGCACAATGTGTAATCCAAAAATGGTTCTGACCGTAAAAATAGCATCTTTGGGCTGCTTCTTAATCGCTTCCGCGAAATCTTGAACCATCGCATTGGGTTCAAACCAACCCAATTCGCCTCCTTTATTTTTATTCGTATGGTCATTACTATATTGAGCCGCCATCATTTCAAACGATTTCCCCTTTTTTATTTCGCTAATAATCTTATCTGCAAAATTAATTTGGGTTTGCATCGGTACTTCACTCATTTGCAACAAAATGTGTCGTGCTTTTAACTGCTTTGTTTCATACGTTCCAACCACTTTTACTAACTGATAACCGCCCTTCGCTTCTGGAAATGGACCAACAACTGCTCCTTTTTTCGCCGCAAAAGCAAGACTATCTTCTTGATTCACCAAGCCATCCCTATCGGGAAAAAGGTCGATTTCGCCATCATAACCTCGTTCCGAATTTTTAGCGATGAATTTAGAATAATCTTCTGCCGCTTCAAATTTGCGTTTTAACGCCTCCGCACCATTGTTTTCAGGCATTTTTTTAGGGGTTGTACAAGCAAAAAAAATGCTCATTAAAATAATTGTCCAATAGAATTGATTGTTTTTCAACATGTTATGTTTGTTGTATAAAAATAATTAAAAAAATCTAAACTTAAAACATATATTCAATCGCATGTCCAACGCCGTTTTGATGCGCAATTGGACGCAAAAAGTTTTTCAAAATCTGCTTGCCATAATCCGTCATAATCGACTCAGGGTGAAATTGCACCCCATGCACATCATACATATTATGACTCATCGCCATAATAACTCCTTTTTCATCTGCTGCCGTCACCTTCAAATCTTTTGGAAAGCCCTCTTGCGCAACCGCCCAAGAATGATACCGACCAACCACGAGTTCTTTGGGAATATTTTCAAACAAAACGTTTGTACTATCCGTGATTTGAATCGGTGACGCAATACCGTGATATACATTTTTTAAATTATATAATTTGCCGCCAAATGCTTCTCCAATCGCTTGATGCCCAAGGCAAACCCCCAAAATTCGTTTGGTAGGCGCGTACTTTTGAATCAATTGAGGCATAATACCCGCGTCCGCAGGCAGCCCAGGACCAGGCGACAAAACAATCGTATCAAATTGCGCAACAGATTGTAAATCAATCCTATCGTTGCGAAAAACCGCAGGCATTTCACCCGTCAATTCTGTAATATATTGCACCAAATTATAGGTGAACGAATCGTAATTATCTAAAACTAATATTTTCATTGTTTGTTATTTAATTGGTTGATATTCTACTGAGTTGGTAAATAATTAATGCGTAATTGCTTTAAAAATAAGAAATTAAGTAGTATAAATTCTGTAATCGTATCCCACAAGTCACAGAAGGTCTCAAAGGTTCTAATT
>JBDKKX010000182.1:0-9596 GCA_039795795.1 Bacteroidota bacterium
AAAGTCGTCTCGTATTTGTCCATCACAAACGGTTTCAGCGTCACGGAATGGGTTGTTTCGTCCGAAGAACCTTCTTTCGCATCAAAAAGATTCCCCATTTTGTAGGCACTCGTCGGCGCAGCGATGTACGCGATGTTCGCAGGAATAGACGGCGTAGGGGCAGGCTCTACACGCGGCGTAGGCGGCTCCACACGCGGCTGATACGCAGGAGTCGGCTGCACCGTCGGCGCAACAGGCGCAACTTGGACGGGTTTAAAATAAAACTCCCCTTCCAACGACGAGTTTTCCCACGGGGTTTGCCCCGTCGCCTTCACCTCCACCCGAATCCGCTTAAAAGCCTTTTCGATTTCCAAATTCGGCATTTGCATCGCCTTCGACAACGCCAGCGTATAAGGCGAATTACCATCCGAACCATCCGATGCGGTGGTATTCGGAGCCGTCGAAAAGGCAATATACGTTCCCGAAGGCACATTTTTAGGCGCGGTCAAACCGCCACCCGTATTACGCCCATACGGAAACGGGTTATTGCGACACGCATCTAAAATCACCACATTCGTCCCACTATTCGCCTGTTCCAACTGACTCGTCACCGAACCCAACCCGACACACGCATCCGCAACATCCGCAGGCGATTCTGCCAACGCATCCACAGGCACGAGCCAGTTTTCATCTCGAACCTGCAACCCATGACCCGAATAGTAAAACAACGCTACGGTATGTTGCCCCGCCGCCCGTTTGCCTAAGCGTCGCAACGCCGCAACCATCTCACTCCGTGTGCCATTCGTAACCGTTTCCACCTCGAAACCCAACGAACGCAACGTCGAAGTCATTAAAGTCGCGTCCGAAACCGCATTTTTCAACCTACTAATGTGTTGATAAGCATTGTTCCCAATGACCAATGCATAACGCTTTTCTTGAGGTGGCGGCGCAACACTCGCGCCGTTCTGCGAAACCAGATACGCCCCGCGTTGCGCCCAAACCCAATGACTACTCAATAGGTTGAGGATTAAATATACTTTTTTCATACGCTTAATTTGAAACAAAAATAGTCAGAATATAAGACTTGTCCTATCTAAAATGTCTTAAATTCACGATTCGTTACCCCCAAAAGTAAAAAAAACAAGGGGTGCTTGCATTCGTTCATAAAGGTTCGTATATTAGCAGCGATTTCCAAACACGGTATGCGCGCTGGTTTGAATTTGCCGAAAAAACGCGCAATCCTAATAATCAAGCAGCTGATTTTGAAAAATTTACTCATAATTCAATTTTTGCTCAAATGATTCATAGATTATCCGTCGGTCATGCTGACAATCAGAATTTAATCCAAGAAATGGGCGAAGAAGCCTATTATGCCGCCAAAAAATTAGGAGAGCAAATCCAGAAAGAGGAAGATGAAGCCTTTTTGTACTGGAGCATCTATGATAAGGTGGATGAAAAATACAGGGACCAGTATAACGCGGAGTTCAAAGCAGAACGGTCAAAACGCTTTGCTGTCCTTGAAGAAAAAGACGCGCTGCAAAAACTGTTGGAAGAACAAAAAGTTCAGGCGGCAGAGAAAGCCGCACAAGCAATTCTTGTACAAAACTTGTTGGAAAAACAAAAAATTGAGATAGCAGAAGCGATAGCCGCTCGAAAATTGTTGGAAAAAGAACAAAAATTGCTCGAAAAAGAAAAAGCCGAAGCTCAAAAATTGCTCGAAAAAGAAAAAGCCGAAGCTCAAAAATTGCTCGAAAAAGAAAAAGCCGAAGCTCAAAAATTGCTCGAAAAAGAAAAAGTAGAAGCCCAAAAATTGCTCGAAAAAGAAAAAGTGGAGCGTAGCATTGCTAAAAAATTGCTCCAAGAAGAACAAAAAAAGGTTAAAAAATTGGAAAAAGAACAAAAAAAGATAGCAGAAAAAAATCAAATTCAATTAATCCATACTTTGTTCGCCGCAGGATTGTCGGTAGATGCTATGGCGCAATTATTACAGGTGCCCGTGCAACAAATTCTAACTTGGCAAAAGTCAAAAAAATAAATCAATGTTTTGTTTTAAAAATGCGGTTGAAACGATTATCGGTTTCAACCGCATTTTGCCTTTAAAAAGAAAGGAACGTCTTTTGGACGTTCCTGCTGAAAACCATTAATAAAGTTCAAGGGATTGTTATTTGCCTGTCTTGGTCAAATAGAATAGTACGACTTATATACTTAAAAACTTGCGTCAAGTTTCACTTGACGCAAGTGATTTTCATTTTTATCGATGTATCTGGATGTAACCTGATTTTTGGATGCCATTTCCTAATTCTAAAATGTAGAAATAAGTGCCATCTATCAGTACTTTGCCGTCCAATTTGCCATTCCAATCGTTTTTATACGGTTCCGCGTCATACACTTGGTTCCCAAAACGGTTGAATATCTTCAACTTGTTCTTTGGATATTTCTCTAAACCGACAATTTCAAAAAAGTCGTTGTATCCGTCGTCATTCGGCGAAAAGCCTGAGAATATCACCACTTCATCACATAATACGTCTATCACCACTTTCGCGGTATCGCTGCCCATCTCGGAATGGATCGCATAGTAAAAACTATCCCGTTTTTGACAATCTGCGTCGTTTGGCTTGTACTGAACACTGTTATCCGAGTTGACAATGGCATATCCGTAAGCGGGTTGGGTTACAAGTTCCACTTCAACAGGTGCACCATTCCATTTACTCAAGGAATCATTGGCTAAAACCGCTACTCTTAAAGGCGTTTTTGCGACGGTTAAAGCCATATCATTGTTCGTCACCCCACTCGTCGAACCGCCACTAACGCCAATCATTGGATGTTCGCGTATATCCAAACGAATCAGTATCGTATCGCAGTTGCCTCTTATATCATCGCAACGACGCACAATAATACTATCGCGCCCTATCCGTTCCCCTCTTATGGTCACACAATCCGTTGTATCGTTCACTCGGTAGGTTACATTCGGACGCAAGCCCGAAAGGGCTTTCATCGTTGTCAAAATCGGATGCACTCCTGCAAAACACAACGTATCATACTCTTTCAAATACACAAATGTATCTATCACGATGTTCGATACCCGACCTGTGGGCGGGGACGGACATTTTACACAAACATTCACGGTATCTTTACAACCACTCACATTGCGGAATATCAACCGATGACAACCTGTATCCAATTTCACACCCAAACCACTCGGTATAAACTGACGATTGGAGGATATATTTGCGACGGTTAAACCATTGCGTTTGAAGACCATGCTGCCATAATTGTTGCGCGGACTGCCTCCTTTCAGCGAAAATGCGGTTGCATCTATCGTCCAGTTGCCTGTCGGATCCCAGCGATTCATCGAATCTCGCAATGCTGCCATACTCGCTACTCGCGCCGTGTAAGTCTGTCCATTGACCACCCATGAACTCAATTGATAAGGTCCCGTCGGATAATTAAACACCAAAGAATAATAACTGTACGCAAATAAAGTATCGGATGAACAAGGTACAAATGGATTCGGTCTCACGAAACCATTGATTGTCAATTGGTAATCTAAACTATCTCGGCGGTTAATCGATGTACAAAGTATCGTACCCCGACAATCGCTTGCTTGCAACACATGGTCTCCCGTATAAGTCTTGATACAACCTTGATTCGGATTCGGACGGACATGAATGACTATCGTTATCGTATCACAAACATTGCCCGCGCACCGACGCATACACAACGTGTCCGAACCTTGCCGATTGCCCAATAAACGAATACAATCTTTATTTTCATCTATGCTGTATATCGCAAAACCTTGATATTTATCTAAACAAACATTCGTTAATCTTGTAAATTGTGGGTCTTGCAAATTATTCAAACAAATCGTATCTCTATTTCCAACATACATACTTCGTGAATAAGTCGTATTCACTATCGGGGGCGTTACCATTCCCGGACAATTCACTTGAATCGTCACCGAATCTTTACAATGGAGTGCAGGATTCGAGAAAACTAAGACGTGACGACCTGTATCTAAACGCATACCCACCTCTTTCGGGATGTAATTGCGATTTGGATTAAATCGTGCAATAATTTGTCCGTTTTTCACAAACTGCATTTGACCGTAATTGTTCCGCGTATTCCCGCCTTTGATGGCAAACGCATTTCTATCCAATTGCCAATTGCCATCTCTATCCCATTTATTCATCGAGTCCACCAATGCAAAAATATTTCGGACAGTCGCCGCATAAACTTTGCTATTCACTTCCCAACTCCGCATATTATACGGTCCATTCGGATAATTAAACGCTAAGGAGAAATAGGTATATGAAAATATCGTATCGGTTGTACAAGTCGGGAATCCTAAATGATAAGGTTGCCCATTGTCCGTTACAATATATTTTGACGTATCACTCGCACCTAAATTCGTACAAATCGTCGCTAATTCACCACAAGTATTTAAATTCAATGCCTTCGGTCCCGTATAAGCGGCGAAACAAGCGGTATCACTATGGGTTATACGCGGTTTCACCCGAATCCGAACGGTAACGGTATCACAACGATTGTTTGGATAACAACGCTTCAAACATAAAGTATCTGCGCCAACCGAAACCCCTGTAAAGGTTAAACAATCCGTTGTTTCTTTGATACTGTACCCTGCAAAATTCCTATAATTGTTTGCACAAATATTCGTAATCGTCGTACGGTTTGGATCGCCAGAGCTATTCAAACAGAGCGTATCTGCATCTCCTACCAAAACAGAGGTATCAATGATTCTACTGTTCAAAACAAAGACTTCAGGACGGCAGTTTACATTTACAAAAGCCGTATCTCGACAGCCCGTTACATTGTTCACAAACAAAATCCGATGACTTCCTGTATCCACTTTAACCGCAACTTTCGCAGGCACTACTCGCGTATTCAATGAAAATCTTGCAATTTCATTGTTATTGCGCTTGAAAATCATTTGTCCATAACGATTTCCGTTTTTACCGCCCACAATGGACAAACTCCGCGTATCCAAAACCCAATCACCGCCTGCATCCCAGCGATTCATCGAATCCACCAAAGCGCGGATTGTCGGAATGGCTGCGGCTGTATAGGTTGCATTGTTAATCGTCCACGAAGACATATTATAAGGTCCGTTTGGATAAAAACGCGTCAATGTCAAATAGTTATAACTTCTTAAACTATCCGTTCCACACGATGCACCCGTTCCAAAAACAGCAGTTGTACCATTATCCGTAATGGCAAATTCTGCAAGGTGGCGGTAGGCAATCGTGCTACACAGGTCTATCAAGGAATCGCAATGAATGTTCATCACCGTTTGACCCGTATAAAAATGCTCCGATGTATTGCTATTCACCACAAAAGTCCGTTTTACCGAACACGATGTATCGCTATCTCTATAAACCGTTACCGCATATTGACCTGCCTTCAAATTAGATACAGTTGCCGTGTTACCCGCATTCGGAGACCAAAGGTAGGTAAAGTTTCCTGTATTCGTTACATTTAATTGAATCCGACCATCTGTTTGATTACAATGCGCATCGGTTACATTCACGCTGCCGATAACGGGTTTCTCACAAGTGCGCGGGTCAATACAGACATCTGCAATCGCAACTGTCGTAGAATCTTTACAACCTTGACCGTCCGTCACCACGATTTTGTAATTCCCCACTGCTAAATCTGTCCGATTTTGAGGGTCGTTATTACCCGCAAGGTCTGTCCAATCAAAACGATAATGGCTATCTCCGCCTGTCGTCGTAAGGGTAATCGAACCATTTTTAAGACAAGTTTTGTCTATTTTGGTCGCATTCACCTTCACATTGCAAGTAACAGGCAAATCGGATGGACATTCCGAACGAATCCTCAACGTATCCAAAACCAATGTACAACCATTTACATCCGTTACAGTCGCAGCGTAAGCACCCACTAATAAGCCCGTTCTATCTTCAGGCTGGTTCGCGCCTTGCAAATCCGCCCAACGATAACTGTATGGAGCCGTTCCACCCATGATTTCCATTTCGATTCGACCCGCTTCAATCACACCATTATTCGGACAACGACGGTTGATTTTGTTCACAACCGCTTTTATCGGCATTGGATTTCTAACTTCAAAACATTTTGAGCCGACAATACATTGATTCGCATCTTTCGCAATCACACAATAATTGCCCGCAATCAAACTATCATTTTTCCATACGCGACCATTCCCATCCGTAATTTGAACCGTCAAACCTGTGGATGGCGTTACCGTAAAATTCAGATGACCATTCCGCGCTTCTGGACAACTAACGTAAACCACTGGATTCACAATCACAATATTTGCAGGCGTTTGAATCGCATTTTCCATTGCAAAGGAAGCAGTTATACTACATTGCGTTGTATTATCCGTTACCGAAACCGCATAAACGCCTGCGGCTAAATTCCGTCGAATGGAATCATTCACGCCCCAATCATACCCGTAATTCCCAGAACCACCCCGTACATGAATCGTCGCTTGACCATTCGCTTGACCACAAGTCGCCTTCGTTTCAATCGTCGGATTCGCCCCTAAATTATTCTGTTCCCCGACCGTTACATTAATGACTGCTGGACAAGTTTTGTTATTACTGCTCGTCACTTGGACTTGATAAATCCCTTTTTTCAAATCCGCCCGATATAACGCTTGTGAATTATCCATCAACCATAAGTAACGCAAGGTATCCGCTTGAGGCAAACGCGCCGTTCCATTGCCCGCATTACAAGCAGCAGGTGTTGTAATCGCATTGATATTTGCCATCAAATTCGACTGATTGCCCACACCCACATTCACCACTGTAAAACAAGCTGGATTATTCCGAACCGTCACATACACTTGATACATGCCCGCCCGCAAACCTGTCCGACGATTACCTATTCCATTCGGCGTACCTTCTACTGGCGACCATTCAAAATCATAATTCGCTGGATTTGCACCTTTTAAAACAATTTCAGCCACCGCATTCGCATCCCCACAAGTCGCGGATTGTACCAAAATACTATCCACCACTGGCGGACGACAAGCACAATTATCCCGAATTTGGATGTTTTTAACCACTTTCGTACAATGATTCGCATCCGTAATCGTCACCGTATAAGCACCTGCATTCAAATTTACGCGCTGTCTTGGGTCGTCCGAACCTGTCATATCCGCCCAATCGAACCGATATTGACCCGCACCTCCTGTCACCGTTAAATGAATCGAACCTTTGACATCACAAGTTGCATCCGTTTTGACCACCGTTTCCACCATTGGGTCACGGTCTTTGACCACAAAAGATTTACTTACCGCAATACAACCACTCGAATCCATTAAAGTAAACCCGTAGCTGCCCACTGCTAAACTGCCATTCGCCACTATCGCATTGTTCGCCAAATTTTTAATTTCTAAACGAGCAGGTTGTCCGAAACCAGTGCCATAAGCAATTTGAGGATTCAAACGACCATCCGCAACCCCTTGACAACTCGTGTAAACAATCGAATCCATCACCACCGACGCATTCACCGTTCTGTCCATCAACGTATAAGTCACTGCGGTACGACAGCCTGTCGTATTATCCGTGACCGTAATCGTTGCCGAACCCGCCGTTAAAATGTATCGAGCATTGCCTTCACCCCAACTATACGTGTAATTACCACTACCGCCCGTTGCCAAAATGCGCACTGCACCATCCATCCGACCACAAGAAGGCTCTTTAATCACTTCAAAACGCGCTGTCAAATTATTATCCGACGGAATCACAACCGTTTTCACGAATGGACAAACGCTATCTTTCGTAATCGTCACCGTATAACTCCCCGCACCCACATTGGTCAATATATTACCCGTTTGACCATTGCTCCAACGGAAGGCAATAGCCTGTCCATTCACAAACGCCGCACGACCCGTTTGCGCCGTACAACCCGCACCCGTAATCACAGGGTCAGCCACTGTCAACTGCGTTGGATTCGCAATCGTAAACGTCGTATCCTTATAACAAGCTAAATTCGTCAATTTCCAAACTCGAACCGTATAACTACCTGCGGTCAAATTCGTTGCCGCTTGGGTCGTACTCACATTTGGAGACCATGTGAAACCATAATCTGCTGCATTTCCAACCATATTTAAAGTCGCCGAACCCTTCGTACCATTACAATCCACATCCGTTTTAGCAATCGTAAAAGGTTTCAAATCGCAATCACAACGGTTTTCAATCAAAATGTCAAACGTTTTGAAACATTGACCGCCCGCAGAAACCGTTACTTGATACGTTCCCGCCCGTAAATCATTCCGCAACGCCCCTGTTGCCCCATCACTCCATGAGAAATTATAAGTCGTTGGCGTAAACGTAATACTACCCGCCGCATCTCCACAAGTTTCATGGTGGAAAGTATAAGTTGCCGCAACATCGCTGCCCACCGCAATCAATTGAGTACCTATCGCCGAATTACCACAACGGTCTGTCGCCGTCCAAGTCCGCGTCAAAGTGTAACTACAAGTCCCCGTATTCGCCCGAACCTCCTTGAAAACCACTTGAACCGCACCATCACAAGCATCCGTTGCCGTTACACCCGCATTCGTAGGAATTTGATTCGCATTCACCGTTACATTCGCAGGCACATTCGCCAAAATAGGACGCGTCGTATCCTTTGCAAGAATCACCTGCGTCGCAGTCCGCGTATTGCCACATTGGTCTGTTGCCGTCCAAGTCCGCGTAATCGTGTATGAACCTGCGCAAGCCCCCGCTTGACGCGTTTCGTTAAACGTTAAATGAGGCGCAGCATCGCAATTATCAATAATCGACGGTTGAACCGCCGTCGGCACCACCCCACCACAACTTACCGTAACACCACTGGGCACATTCGTAAAAGTAGGTGCTTCATTATCGCCCACACTAATCGTTTGAGACGCAACCGATTGATTGCCACAAGCATCCGTCGCTTTCCATTTTCGATAAATATAATATGAACCTGCACAATTGCCCGCAACAGTTACATCATTCATCACCACCCGAACATTATTATCACAATTATCATTCGCACTCACGCCCGTTCCCAAAGGCGGCGTACCACCGCAATTAATCGTAATATTTTCAGGCACTCCAACCAAAACAGGTTTCTCCGTATCGCCGACACTCAACGTTTGACGCGCCGTTTTGCTATTCCCACACGCATCCGTAGCCGTCCAAGTCCGAACCAATTGATACGCTCTCGGACAATTACCCTCAATGCGTTCCGTATGCAACGAAATATTCGGTGCAGGGTCACAAAGGTCACTAACCGTAGGGTCAACCAACGTCGGCAAAGCCCCATCACAACCCACCGTCAAATCCACAGGCACTTTCACAAAAACAGGGGCAATCGTATCTATCAAAGTAATCAACTGCGTCGCAGTAGCCGTATTCCCACAAGCATCCGTAGCCGTCCAAGTCCGCGTAATCGCCGAATTGCCCAAACAACCCTTATAATTGCGGGCATCATTTATCGTTATATGAACATTGTTATCGCAATTATCTCGCGCCCCAACACCCATACCCGATGGCAAGGTTTGACCACAATTCAACGTCACATTCGCTGGAATACTAAACAAGGTCGGCGGTTTCGTGTCAATAATCGACACTTCCTGCGTTGCC
>JBDKKX010000183.1:0-9575 GCA_039795795.1 Bacteroidota bacterium
GGTTGGAGTCGCACAAGGTTCGGTACTCGTTAATTGACAAACGATGATGTCATTATTGGCTAATGTCGCATCGCTATACGTGCTTTGGTCGGAACCGACATTTACATTATTTTTTTTCCATTGATAGGAAGGCGTAGAACCTCCATTGGTAATCGTAGCTTTAAAAGTCGTACTGAGACCGATACAAGCATAGTCGCCGACGATAGCAATCTGAATCGTAGGATGCACAGGTTGATTGATTTGCTCGTAAGCCCCCATGTCTATCCATGCTCCTTGTGGACGTACAGTACCCATATAATCGGTTGTCGGCGCGCCTGTTGCTGTGCCCGTATTGAGTGCGGGACTTAAACATCCAATGATTAAGCCATCATCTGCCGTTCCCCAAATATTATCCGCCCCGTCTGGGTCTGCCGAGTTCGTAAATTGCGGATCCGTGTTTAAATTGCCTGTGCCCGCATAACCATTTTGGACAACGCTGTAAGTAACATTCGGATTGCTTGTGTTTTTATTGACAAAATTCGTATTCCCACCCGCGCTTCGTTTGTTATTCCATAAAATCGCATTGGTAAAAGTAGGAGAAGCATTTTGGTTATACACCACACCCCCAGATGAGGCAAGCCATTCATTATTCGCTATGGTACAATTGATGAATGTCGGATGCGCCCTGTCGTTCTTTACGACGGCAAGTGTACTGAGATTGTTCGTGATAACACAATTGGTATAAGTTTGCTGTCCCCCACTGACATGTTCCAACACGGCTGCCGATGCCGAAGTGATATTATTGAAAAAAAGACAGTCATTGACGGTAACATCCGAGTTCACACTGGAAATCCCCAAAGCACCTGTATTGACTGTATTGCTCCCCTTAAACTGGCATCGCTTCCCAGTTAAAACCGCGTTGTTCGCATATACAGCCACTTTACTTGTTCCATTTGAAAAAGTACAATCGCTGATTTCCAATTGCCCCGCATTCAAAAAAATGCCTTGTGCATAATTATCTATAATACAATTTTGAATCGTAATGGGCACCGTTGAAGTCGAAATAGAGATTGTATTTTTAGAACGGGTTTTATTGTGGTGGTCTGCGCCAATCGTAAAACCGTCCAACCTAACATTTATGGATATATTCGTCAATTCGAGGGTAGCATTTAAATCCGACAGATACAAATTGCTAATTTGTTGTGTCCAATCGCGATCTGTCAAATTTGCCTCTGTGCCCGCAAACCCCCCATACAGCTTTACGCCTTGTGGAATGCTTAAAGCGGTCATAATATTGTAAGTTCCGCGTGCGACCCATATCTCCGCGCCCGAAGCATAACAACCCGCCGTTAAAGCACTTTCAAACTGAGTATAAGCATTCGCCCAAGTTGTGCCATCGTTTGCGCCTGTTGCATCCTGCTTGACGTAGATGCGTGTTTGTAAAGCATTGATACTCATGGAAATCGCATTGCTCGTTGCCGTCGTCGGACTCGCGCAAGCGTCGTTACTCGTTAAAACACAAGTGATTATATCATTATTCGCTAAAGTCGCATCCGCGTAAGTCGCTTGATTGGAACCGACGTTGGTGCCATTTTTCTTCCATTGATAGATCGGAGCCGCCCCGCCATTGGTAATCGTTGCCGTAAAAGTGACATTTGCTCCCGCACAAATCGGATTCGCACTCGTCGCAATGCTTATCGTCGGTGTAACCGATTGATTCACCGTAACCGTAGCACTTGTATTCACACATCCATATTTACTGGTTACAGTTGCCGTATAACTGCCTGCCGCTGTAGGCGTGTACGACGCACTGCCTGTCTCTAAAGCGAATTTCATCGTTTTACCAGTGGCATTCGTTACATATAATTCATTATTTGGGACAATCCACAGCCCTAACGGATAGGATAATTGATTGGGATTGCCTCCAGATCCATTCCCACCTGCAATGGTCACACCCGATGCCGCGCCTGCACTCCATTTTTGAACCCGATGATTGCCATCGTCCGAAATGTAAAGATTGCCTAATATATCCAATACAATTTTAATGGGTTCATTGAATTGGTTTGCCGCGGCACCCTGCCCATTCCCACCTGCAACGGTGACACCCGAAGACGCGCCAACCGCCCATTTTTGAATTCGATGATTGAGTGCGTCTGCCACATAAAGGTCGCCATTATCCGCCTGACAAACCCCTCTGGGTCTGGCGAGTTGGTTTGCTGCCGCCCCGTTGCCATTGCCCCCCGCGACCACAATCCCTGTGGAAGTACCCACCAATATTTTGAGGACGCGAAAGCCCAGATCCGAAATGTAAAGATAATTTTGCTTGTCCAAAAAGAGGTTGTTCGGACCACTGAGAGCCCCTTGACCCGCCCCGAAAAACGTCGTGTTATCCGCGACGACAACGCCACTTGTCGCGCCTGGAGCCCATCTCATCACTCGGGCATTGTAATAATCCGCCACATAGACATTGCCATTTGCATCTACCGCGATACCTCGAGGAGAATTGAATTGGTTGGTAGCCGTCCCGCTGCCATTGCCGCCCGCAACCACTACGCCCGAAGCCGCACCAGGAGTCCATTTGGTCACGCGATGCGTCATGTATTCTGAAACATAGGCATTGCCCGCTTGGTCTATGACAATATCATTTGCCTCAGCCGTCCCCAGAGGATAGGTGGCATTCAGCGCGTAACCGAAATCCTCTGTGGCAACGCTGGTTCCATTTTTTTTCCAGTTAATGGTGCTTTCATTGGTATTCGTCCAAGTGGCGGTCAAAGGCGAACCCGTACAACCTGGATTCGGCGTAATCGCAACAGATGGGGTTGCGTCCACGCCCATTGTAATTTTATTACTGGGGGTTGTCGGAGCTGGTGGGTAGGTTACGTTACATTGAATGTAATCCAGATTGTTCAAATTGGCATCGGTGTAAGTATTGCTGTTGGTGCCAACGGGTAAACCATTTTTTAACCATTGCCGCGTCGGACTACCGCCTGGAGTGACCACCGTAAAGGTAACGCTCGTCCCCGCACAAATCGGATTTGCCGAAGCCGAAATCGAAACTGCCACCAGTGGTTTTCGGAACAATGATTTGTGCAGTGCACTGTTGCCTTCGGGCGGACTCGCCTCGACGATTGCAGACACGAATAGCACTGCCAATGCCAAGCAACATTGTCGCTTGTTTGGAATAGTAAACTTTTTCATAAACTTGGATTGATCTACTAACAATTTTTCGTTTTTGCCTATTTGGTTATGAATACGCACAAAAATAGTAGTTCAATGGAAATCATGTTTCTATTGAAATATTTTTATATGTTTAATAAACAAATGGGTTTTCTTTACTGGAATGCTCTTACAACTCGATAAGTTTGGCGGCGTGACAAATCTGTTATTATTTTGTTAAAAAAACGCATGGCAATATTATTTTTTAGATGCTTTATGAAATGGATAATTTAAAATATTGAAAATCAATGACTTATGTTAAAGTTTGTTTTACATCAATCATACGGTTTGCATCTGCAAAGGTTCACATAATTAAACTTTTTTTAATAATATTTTCAACGAAATGACGCATTCATTCACCGAATGGATAATTTGCCGCAACGCTGGGTTGTGACAAAAAAGCGCGTTGCCCTGGTTTTAGGTCGAAAAAATATTTTTTGAACCGTTGGGAATGGCTTTTGGGCGATTGGGTGAAGGATTTGAATCATTGGTTGAATAATTATTTTTTAATATTCAAATAATATAAATATTTGAATCCCTGCGTAAAAGGAACACGAATTGCCGGAATGCTCGCAAAGCCGTGCATTCCAGCAATTCATGTCTTAATTTACGACACTTTATTTACAAAATAAACACGCCATCTTTGTTGCGAATCGTAATTAGTCGGTTTATCGCAGCCGCCTGCTCCTGTTGGACAACCCTCTGGATTTGCATTTGTCTCGGTAGTAGAGCAATCGTTGACAAAACTTGCATCTAAGGTACCACTCGCAGTTGCGATAACTCCAGTATCGGAACCCGTAACGGGTGTAATCGCGGTAAGCGCATTGCTGGCTGCCCGCCCCTTATTGGTGATGTAATAAGTACCATCCAAGCGACAGCCATATTGGTCTATGTGCTTAATATTGGCAAAAAAACACAAGGTTTTACCTGCTTGAAACACCCATTTAAACGCATCTTTATCTTCTTTTGCGTTCAAATACAGGTTTCCATAAGAATCCGCATTTAAATATTTGCCCGTTTTCACGGATTTAAGATAATAAATTTGGTTTATATTGGGTTCATAAAATTTTGTATGGTCGGACTCCAAAATCCATTGTTGACTTTCCTTGCTGAGGTCAATCTTTTGGACGAAAATATCTTCTTTCTCGCTGGAAGCATCCAAAGCATATCCTTTATTTTCATTCCATTCGTTATTCTTATCGTCATTGTAATTGAGTTTCTTCGATAATGGATCCGCTTCTGAAGTCTTTTGCCCATTGGCTCTAAGCCCTTTTTGAACAATCATTGCAACCACTTTATTCCCTGAATAGCCGCCTACTTGCATCGGATTGTCAATAATCCTTCCATTTTTATCCGCAATGGTTTGGATAATTCGTTTATCCACCTCATCCTGACTTATCTGAGTGGCATTATAACCCACCGATTTAAGTACATCGTTTTTCATCGCGTCCATCGCTTTAGAAAAAGTATCAAAATTGGAACTGGATATGCCCGTTTTATCCTTTTTATCATCATTACTATCTTCCACCTGAGCCCAAGAGGCTAAACCTATCTCGTTTCCTAACACTGTTTGGGGCATATATCCATCGTTATTCCCTGTCGCTTTCCAATAAATGCGATGTCCATTGTAGTGACTACCATAATCATCTTTATACATTTTGTTTCTCAATAACCATAATCGAACACTACTATTTAAAATCGCAAAAAAATTAAAATGCTCGTCTAATGGATCGTCGCTGTAACGGGCGAGCCGTTTCGTTGGTTCAGAATCGGTTCCTGGCAGGACGTAATTGGCGTAAAAATTGGCTTGCTGTGTCGGAGGAGTCTTATCTGCGCTTTCCGAATCACTGCTTCGCCCTGTATAATGTTCTCCACAATTATACATAACGTTGTAACGAATATCCAAAGTGCCTGTGTTTAAACGCGGATTTCTATCGCGGTTATGTGCAAACAGGCAATGATGAACGCTTACCAAACTATCGCTCGCCACAGACAATAAAGCCGCTTTACTATGTTCTCCTTCGGGATGCCCCGCGCAACTTAACGCTTCGCCCATAATGCAATATTGAATCGTGCCATTTTTAACCCCGTCTGTGGAAACCAACTCGTCCAAAGACCAAGCAAAAGAAAGATGATCCAATACAAAATTGGAAACCGCCGAGTTGCCCTCCGAAGCGGGTCCGACTGCCAGACAATCCGAATTATTATTGATCCATGACGCATTCTGATTGCCCAATCGGAATCGCAAATATCGAATAATAAAATCGCTTCCATCCGATATTTTGATAGGATAGCCCATAAGCGTAATTCCCGAAGCACCTTTAATAAGCTTGTTGTTTTTGTCGAAAATAGCAGAGCCATCTATCGTGAAATTGCCATCTGTCACTTTTAAAGGACTGGTAAGCGTAATAATACCACTTACCCCGAAATAAATAAAACGCGCTCCTTTTGTTTTGGTTAAGAAGTAGCGTAAAGATTGCGTATCCTTCTCGTCGTCGGATAAACTGGTGACTTTACAAATTGCAGCATGCTCGGTGTAACCCCCTACCGCTTTGCTACCCGCCCCTTGTGGGACGTAAGATTCAAAGGTTTCCGATTGGGTTGCGTTCGGGCTGCTTTTAGACATAACAAACCCATTAAGGGTTAAGCCGTTTGGAAAAACTCTTGTTGACATAACATTAATTTAGATGATGTATAATTTTTTTAATATCTATTGGTTTCAACCCACATAAAAAAAGTGCTTCAAAATAGTACATGATTCTATTTGAATATTTTTATATGTATTAAAAACAAATTTATATTTTTTATTGGAATACTAAACAAAGCCTTAAAAATTAAAGGCGTGACAGAAATGTTACCGTTTTGTTAAAATTTATTTTTATTGTAGCGTTGTTATAACTATGGTTTATTAAGCTATTGATAATTAATGAGTTATATACATGGATTGTCAATAATGCTCCAAAATAGGAGCCTGCAAAGGTTGATTTTAGGGTTTATATTGTGCAATATTATTCAACGAATGGACGGATTTATTCACCCAATGAACCATTTTGAACGATGCTTTTGGATTTATTTTTTAATGAATACTTTTTAATATATTTTAAATTTACAGATGTTTGACTCCGAATAGAATCGATTTTTGAATGCGGTTTATTTGTTAAAGAAGTCGAACGGCTTAATTCCTAAAAAGATTCATACACTATATAACGTATTTTAGAATGTTGCGTCCTTCATTTTTTTTTCTACTACCCGTAAAACATTCATTTTCAATTTTTTAATTGGGATACGCACGTCCGTGCGTATCTACCCGTAAAACATTCATTTTCAATTTTTTAATTGGGATACGCACGTCCGTGCGTATCTACCCGTAAAACATTCATTTTCAATTTTTTAATTTAGATACGCACGTCCGTGCGTGTCTACACGTAAAACATTAATTTTCAATTTTTTAATTTAGCAAACCAATTATAATGTGGATAACAATTCTTTTACTGAAAAAAAAGATTAAAAAAATGTTTTTCATACACCAAACATTTTAACATTTACATCTGTTACTTTGCGAAAGTTCGGTGTCTTAATATAAAACAAACATACCTATTTAGATATGTATGTGCATTTGCAAATTATTAACAAATTCATTCGTTTAAAAAGTAAATCTTATCAAAGTCTTTATATATCTTTGTGCGTCGAAAGGCGAAGTCGTTCCTACCAAGCGCGTTTGAACCGACTGCCCGAAAAACAACGCTGTAACAATATGATAGCAGGAGCTGAAAAAATTTTATTAACCTAACTTATTTTTGATATTTTCTTATCGCATTTTAGTCCAAATTCCGTAAAACCTTACTATAAGAATCTATATTTAAAATATTGGTAATCAATATTTTAAATATAATAAAAAAATAAATTTAACTTAACAGTTAATTTTATTAATTAGTTTTAGAATAAAAGCAGTATCTTTGAAACCGAATTAAAGAAGGTTACAAGGAACTTCTCCAAAATTTTTTTAAAGAAAAAAATTGATATATCCATTTTTTAAAGTAGTATTGCAGCCCATTGGCGTATTGGACGGATGTAACCTAATTAGCATATTTGTAAGCTATTATTAACTCATTTAAAAAATTTTTTTTAAAAACTCAAAATTTTAATTTGGATTATGAGTAAACCAAACAATCCTGCACCGGCACCTGCACCTGCTAAAGCAAAGCAAACAAACGCAGGCGGTGGAAGCAATGTCAGTATTAACTTGGCATTAATCGTTATTCCAGCAGCTTTTGTAATTTCCTATTTGATTTGGAAATTTGTAATGGGTGCGGCGAGTAATTTCTCTGGTGGCAATGCTGAAACAGGACATCCGCTTGGTTACATGGGAACGGTCTATAAAGGCGGTGTGCTTGTACCAGTGTTGATGACGGTAATGTTGACCACAGTGATTTTCATTTTTGAGCGTTTTTTCACGATTACCAAAGCAAATGGCAGTGTTAGTACGGCTTCTTTCGTGAAAAGCATTCATGGCTTCTTGAACAAAAACGATATTTCGGGTGCGATTGCTGCTTGCGATAAGCAAAAAGGTTCCGTAGCGAATGTGGTTAGAGAAGGTTTGAAAGCGTACTCAGACATGGAGAAAGATACGACTTTGGACAAAGATTCTAAAATCGTCGCTATCAAAAAAGCAGTTGAAGAAACGACTTCTTTGGAATTGCCGATGTTGGAAAAGAATTTAGTGATTTTGTCAACTGTAGCTTCTGTAGCTACGTTGTTAGGTTTGTTGGGAACGGTAATTGGTATGATCAAATCATTCCAAGCGATGGCAACAGCAGGTGCGCCAGATGCAGTAGCATTGTCTTCAGGTATCTCTGAGGCGTTGATTAATACGGCACTTGGTATCAGTACTTCTACTTTTGCAATCATTTTCTACAACTACTTTACAACGCAAATTGACAAGTTGACGTACGGTATTGATGAAGCAAATTTGAGCTTGGAGCAGTCGTTCGCATCAAAGCATTAATCGAGGATTAATTTTGAACAAGTTGCATCGAAAAACAAAATTTTTTTTCATTCAAAATTAAGCGATAATGCCTGCAGTAAAGATTCCTCGAAAGAGTACGGCGATTGACATGACCGCTATGTGTGATGTAGCGTTTTTGTTGCTGACTTTTTTCATGCTGACTTCCAAGTTTAAGCCGAAGGATCCTGTAGCAGTCGATATTCCGCAGTCAACGGCGCAAATTCCAATTCCTGAAAAGGGGATTGTATCCTTGACAGTCGATAAAGATGGACACGTTTTCATGGGAGTAGATGATCAATTGACTCGTATGGAATGGTTGAGCCAGATTTCTTCTGAATTTGGAGTGAATTTTTCTCAAGAAGCTAAAGCGAACTTCAGATTGACCGATTTATTCGGGATGCCTGTGGAACAATTGAGTGGCTTTTTGGATATGCCGAATGATAAAAGGGAGGCTTTTAAACAGCCGGGTATCCCTGTCGATTCTACAAATGGTCGTTGTCAATTGGAAGATTTGATTTTTTATGCGCGTCGTAGCGGTCAAATGGCGCAAACCGAACCGTTCCGTATCGTTATTAAGTCAGATAAAGACAGTAATTTTAAAGTTGTTGACAAGGTGATTAAAATCTTGCAAAACAGTAAAAATAAAGTCAATAAGTTCAACTTGATTACCTCTGCGAAAAACGCGCCAGAAGGTGCTGGTGGAAATAGTGGTGCGCATTAAGTTTGTTAACGTTTTGTTAATAAAGCAAAAGGCACACACCTTTTTTACCATAGATTGCATCAATGGATTTGTGAATTATTCCGGAGTAATTTGTTAACCCTTTAAAAAAGTTCCGAAGCCATGGCTGAAATGAACGTCCCCGAAGGCAAAGGGAAAAAGAAAGGCGGGAAACGATCGAAAAAACAGTCAACTCGTGTAGATTTGACTGCAATGGTGGACTTAGGGTTCTTGTTGATTACCTTTTTCATGTTGGCAACAACTTTCAACAAGCCCAAAACGATGGAGGTGAATATGCCAGACAAAGCGAAAGATTTAAAAGATCAACCGCCTTTGAAAGCCTCTAAAAGTTTGTCTGTCCTACTCGGTGAACGCGATAAAGTTTATACGTATGTGGACCCAGAGAAGCCTGTTGTGGATTCGACTGATTTTTCAAAAGAAGGCATTCGTGCAACGATTTTGAAAAGACAGCAAGAAGTACAGACTCAATGGGGCAATAAAGATGAGTTAGTAGTGTTGATTAAGTCCATGCCGAAAGCCAGATATAAGAATTTGGTGGACATTTTGGATGAAATGGCGATTACAGGTACAAAACGGTATGCGATTGTTGAAATCGACAATAACGACAGAGGTATCATGAAAGCTGCTGGCGCATCT
>JBDKKX010000184.1:0-9547 GCA_039795795.1 Bacteroidota bacterium
GAATTTATGCTGGATTTTCAGCATAAATTCAAAAAAATCCGCGTAAATCCGTCCAATCCGCGTCCTCCGCGTTCCCATTCGCACTACAGATTTAATTTTTCCAACCTTTTCGCTCTTGTTCAATGTGTTGCAAATCCACTTTTACACCATATTTAGTAACCAAATGTTTGGTCAAAGCGTCTGCTGAATAAACCGAACGATGTTGTCCGCCCGTACATCCAAAATGAACGCACAAATGATGAAATCCGCGTTCCAAATAATTCTCTACTGCTTTATCCACTATTCCAAATATATTTTCTAAAAAAGCGTCTATACCAGAATTTTGTTTCAAAAACAAGATAACTTGCTCGTCGCGTCCCGTCAAATGTTTGTATTCCGTATAGCGTCCAGGATTGTGCAAATACCGACAATCAAACACAAAACCGCCGCCATTGCCAGTATTATCTTTTGGATAACTCGTGCTTTTATACGAAAAACTTGTTACTTGTACGGTCAACGGACTATCGCTATACTTTTTCGCATCAAAACCGTCAAAATCTCGACATTTGGATATTAATTTCAAACATTTCATCAATTCGGGCAATTTCACAGGCATTTTCAACAATTTTAACACTTTATCGATTTGTTTAATCGCAAATGGAATGCTCGTCAAAAAATGTTCCCGCCGTTCGTACAAACCCCGAAAACCATACGCGCCTAACGCTTGCAAACATCGAATTAAAACATATCCATAAAATTGCTCCATGAAAAAACGTTTATCAATGGAAGTCAACGTTTCCGCAACACTCAAATAATGTTCAATGACTTCATTTTGGATTTTTGCGGGAATATTGCCTTTCGCTTGAAACAGCAACGAAGCTAAATCATATTGCAACGCTCCACTTCTACCGCCTTGATAATCCACGAAATACGGTTCACCATTTCTTATCATAACATTCCGCGATTGAAAATCTCGAAACAAAAAATAATCGCGGTCTGCCAATAACAGGTAATCTGTAAATTTTTGGAAATCATTTTCAAGGAGTTGCTCATCAAACGGAATTTTAGCTAATTTCAAAAAATAATGTTTGAAATAGTTCAAATCCCAGAGCATACTTTGTTTGTCAAACGCCGCACGCGGGTAACAAACGCTATAATCCAAGCCTTCATGTCCCAAAATTTGCAATCGAGCGAGTTGCGCCACCGTTTTTTTGAAGATTTCGAGCAATTCGGGCGAAAAAGGTTCGTCGGCTTTCGGCAGCAACGAAAAAAGTTGGGTATCGCCTAAATCTTCTTGAACATACAAATATTCATCTTCGCTAATTGCATAAATCGCAGGAACAGGCAATCCTTTCGCGTGAAAATGTTTGGAAAAGGCAAAAAAAGCTCGATTTTCCTTAATATCGGCATTATAAGTGCCAATCGCCGTGTGATTCGGAGCCGAAATGCGGAAATAACGACGGTCACTACCCGCTTGCGCCAAACGCGTCATGGTTTCAGCGCGTTCCCCTGCCCAAGATTCAAAAAGGGCGGTTAGTTGAAGTTGGAAATCTTTCATATAATTTTTGTATAATAAATTGGAACGCGGATGACGCGGATTTTGACGGATTAGCGCGGATTTTTTTTCAATTTTGCTTGGGTTTCCAACTTAAAATGAAAAAAATCCGTGCAAATCCGTCAAAATCTGCGTCATCCGCGTTCCAATTGCTAAAAATTTACCATTTAGAAACGTCTTCGGCTGTGAAATTCAAATCCACAAAACCTTCAATCCCATTCACTTTGCCTTTATGCGTGTATTGCCAAATCGTTGCGCGTTCGGCTTCTGTGTGCGGCAAGAGCAAGGTTTCAGGCGGCGTTTGATTGTATTTTGCAATCCAAAAGGTATTGTTTGGGAAATTGCCTTTCAAATAACGACTATAATATCTTTCTGTCGTATATATAATCACTCTTTTACCATATTGTTTTTCAACGATTTCTATCCAAGTTTGCAATCCTTTAATCAAGGTTTTCAAAGGCAGTTCCACATCTTTGCATTTCACGCAGCCTGGCTCAATATCCAAAACGGGCGGCAAATCATTCGCATCTAATTGAACATTTTTAATAAATTGTTTGGCTTGGTCAGCAGCTTTACGCTGTTGTTTGAAAAAATGATATGCACCTGATTTTAATTTATAACGTTTTGAATCTGCGAAGTTTTGTTTAAAATTAGGGTCTAAATACGTGACTCCTTCGGTTGCTTTATGCACCACAAAAGTAATTTTGCCTTCCGACGTATCGTCTATCACTTGTTGCCAATCAATGGTTTTCTGATATTTGGAAACGTCAATCCCATAAGTGCCTTTCACATCCGTCAAAGGCGCGGGCACGAAAGCATTTTTTTTCGTGGGCGGATGAATGTTCATGCGATTGAACGTAGGAGCATTGTTATCCTCAACGCTCATGCCCGCAAAACCTGTACCATCATCGGTATCCGCTGGATCCTTACAGGATGACAAGGATGACAAGGATGACAAGAGCAATAAACAACAAATAGTTGGTAAAAATAAATTTCGTATCATGTTGGAATGGTTTTAATTATTTTGAATTATTTTTTCCTATCCGTCACAAAGATAACCAATTGTTCTAATCCATCGCGCACGTCCGAAGGCGGAAATTGATGCAAAAGTTCAAAAGCCTCCGTCCGATACCGCAACATCACGTCCTCCGAATACTGTAAACCATTGCTTTTGCGCACAAAATCAATCACTTCTGCCACTTTTTCGGGTTGTTGGCTATGCTTTTTGACGATGTGAATCATATTATCCCGTGTTTTTTTGTCGGTGTGACTCAATGCGTAAATCAAAGGCAAGGTCATTTTTTTTTCTTTAATGTCGATTCCAAGCGGTTTTCCGACATCATCCGTCCCAAAATCAAACAAATCGTCTCGAATTTGAAAGGCAATTCCAATTTTTTCGCCGAAAAGACGCATTTTTTCAATGATTTCAGCATCATCCGTCGTCGAAGAAGCCCCCGCAGCACAGGCAGACGCAATCAACGAAGCCGTTTTTTGACGAATAATCTCAAAATAAACCGATTCTTCAATATCCAATCGCCGCGCTTTCTCGATTTGCAACAATTCACCTTCACTCATTTCCTTCACCGCATTTGAAACAATTTGTAATGCTGTATGCGCATTACTCGCCAAAGCCATCGACAACCCTTGCGAAAGCAGGTAATCGCCCACCAAAACTGCAATTTTATTTTTCCAAAGCGCGTTCACCGAGAAAAAACCGCGCCTTTCATTCGCATCATCCACCACATCGTCATGCACAAGCGATGCCGTATGCAGGAGTTCGACGAGTGAAGCCACCGTAAAACTCTTGTCATTGATAGTGCCACAAAGTTTCGCCGCGAAAAAAACAAACATCGGACGCACCTGTTTGCCCTTCCGTTGCACGATATAATGCGTAATTTTGTCCAACAACGGGACATGACTGCGCATCGCAGCCCGAAAAAACGCCTCGAAATGGTCTAATTCATCGGCAATCGGTTGTTTGATGCCGTCCAACGTTTTGCTCATATTTTCAATAGATTGAATATGTGAAAGACATCTTCCACTAAAAACGCTGCAAATTAAGCCGTTTTTCGTTGGGGATAAAAGAAAATTGTGGCATTTTTGGAAATTAGACTGGAATGGTCTGAATTTTTGGAAATTTGGTTATCTTTGCAAGTATCAAAAAAAAACGTATCATTAAAAATATACCGATAAATTTTCCATTTTTATCGAATAAAAAATATATAAAATGAATATTTTAGACAAATTCACCATTTCAGAACGGGTGCAATTCACCTTGCCTGTTTCAAAGCAACATTTTGTTGAAAAATTAACGCTCCAATTGGATAAATTAGATACGCCATTACCCCGATTCGGATTTCTTAGTTTGTTCAGAAAGGTGGCTGCAATTGAACGCCCCTATATTGGAATTGTTCAAAATGACACTTTTGATATTAGACAAAAAACAAATATAATAACATACCGAAATATGCCTTGTTATATACATGGTGCATTCCGTGAAGAAAATAACCAAGTGATTATTGATGTAGAACTTTGTTCAAAACTTTTTTACAGCGAAAAATGGGGACATTGGGGGTTGTATGCGGTTTTACTTTTGTATTGCATTTTTTTATTTGCGGCTTTCACTACTCATTTTTTTTCTGTTATTTTCATTTTAATACATGCGTTTTTGATGTTTAGAATCTTGTTTTTCGTAGGCAAAAGAAATGTACATCAACTCAAATACGAATTGGAACGCGATTTATACTTTATGATGCGGTAACTATTTACAAACGCTGAAATTGTGTAAAGTAAAGCACTGCAAAGCGAAGTTTTTTTGTAATTTCGCACCCGAATTTAAAAAAAACATGGCACGTATCTTAGGCATTGATTATGGACTCAAGCGGGTCGGAGTGGCGGCGACAGACCCCCTTCAAATCATCGCAGCTCCTTTGGACACGATTGAAACCCCGCAAATTTTGAATTTTTTAAAACAATATTGTTCCGAAGAGCCTGTGGAGTGTATCGTCATCGGCGAACCGAAGCGGTTGAATGGCGATGATGCGGATATTTTGCCGACGATTCGGCAATTTGCGGAAAAATTGCAAAAATTATTGCCCAACGTGCAAATTGCTTGGCAGGATGAGCGTTATACGTCGTTTGAAGCGAAGCAGGTGATGTTAAAAGCAGGATTCAAAAAAAAACAACGACAGGATAAAGGGCTGACGGATAAAATTAGTGCCGCAATTATTTTGCAGGCATACCTTCAAGCCTTATAAAATTTGTTAAAACATAGCTTTTTTAAAATGTTACTTCCTATTTATGCATACGGGCAACCCGTTTTGAAGAAAAAAGGACGCGAAATCGCGCCTGAATATCCTGATTTAGCAACCTTAATTGAAAATATGTGGCAAACCATGTATGAAGCGGCGGGGGTTGGTTTGGCTGCGCCGCAGGTGGGTTTAGATATTCGATTATTTGTGGTGGATACCGAGCAGTTGAAAGACGAGGAGGATAAAAATAAACCGTTGCGCGGTGGTTTCAAAAGAGTGTTTATCAATGCGCAAAAGTTGGAAGAATCGGGCAAACCTTGGGCGTATGAGGAAGGTTGTTTGAGTATTCCGAACATTCGGGGTGATGTGATGCGTCCAGCGGTGTTGAAAATACGGTATTTGGATGAACATTTTGTGGAACATACGGAGACTTTTGATGGGATGAATGCGCGCGTGATTCAACACGAATATGACCACATCGAAGGAAAATTGTTTACAGAATATTTTTCGTTGGTCAAACGCAATTTGATGCGACCGAAATTGGATAAAATTCGGCTGGGGAAAATAACGACGGAATATCGGATGAAGTTTGTAAAATAGTTTAGCGTTGGAATTAGGATTCAATGGGATTTTTGGGGATTAAATAGGATTGATTTTTAGGATTTTTAAGATTCGTAAGGGATGTTTCATTTTTAGGTTACACTTTTGGATACATTGCGATACGAATAGATGTACAGATTTCACGGATTTTACCGATTCGTACAGATTTTTTTATTTTTTTTTGCTTGGATTGCGAGCAGAAATTCCAAAAAAAAATCCGTACGAATCGGTAAAATCCGTGAAATCTGTACATCTATTCGTATCACAATGTATCCAAAAGTGTAACCTAAAAATGAAACATCCCTTACGAATCTTAAAAATTCTAAAAATCAATCCTATTTAATCCCCAAAAATCTCATTTAATCCTAATTCCAACTGCACCTCATCAAAGTTAGGCGTTTAAAAATTGATTCACCAATAAATTTAATACTTTAGGGTCTGCTTTCCCTTTTGCCAATTTCATCGTTTCGCCCACGAAAAAGGCGGATAATCCTTTTTTGCCTTTGCGAAAAGCGGCTACTTTGTCGGGATGCTGCGCTATCACTTGTTGTATCAACGGTTCTAACCAAGCGGTGTCTGTATTTTGGAATAAATTTAATTTTTCTGCCATTGCCGTCGTTGTCCCCGTGTTGTCCTGCAATAAAGCGGGCAATAACGTTTGATAAGCAGCAGACGCATTTATTTTTTTATTTTCTATAAGTTGGAGTAAGTCAATGAGTTGTGTATGAGAGAGTGGATAATTCTCAATATCTATATGTTGGGTTTGCAAAAAAGGCAGTATTTTTTGAATCACTAAATTGGCAGCTGCTTTGTGCAAAGCCGCAGGACACGCTTGCACGAAGCCTTGATAATAGGCAGCAATGGCTTTTTCTTCCGTCAAAATTAGGGCATCTTTGTAAGATAATTGGTAGGTTTCGACCAATAATTGCCTACAATCGGCGGGCAAAATCGGCATTTCTGCCTTGATTTTGGACAAAAGGGCTTCTGAAAGTACCACAGGGGCTAAATCGGGGTCGGGAAAGTAGCGGTAATCATGTGCATTTTCTTTGCTGCGCAAAGGGGTTGTAATCCCCGTTTGAGGGTCAAAATTCAAGGTTTGTTGGCTTACTTGACCGCCTTTTTCCAATAAATCGATTTGACGACGCACTTCATACGCGACTGCGCGCCGCGCAAATTTCATGGAATTGACGTTTTTGACCTCACACCGCGTTCCATAAGTGGTCTGTCCGCGTTTGCGCACCGAAATATTCACGTCGCAGCGCATCGAACCTTCTTCCATATTGCCATCGCTGATGTCCAACCAACGCACCAAATGGCGCATCGCCGTCATCAACGCATCGACTTCTTCGCCACTGCGCAAATCGGGTTCCGTCACGATTTCCAGCAACGGAACGCCCGCCCGATTCAAATCAATATGCGAAAAACGGGAATCTGTATCGTGTAAAGATTTGCCCGCATCTTCTTCTAAGTGAATATGGTGAAAACGAATGGTTTTAAAATCATTGCCGATTGGAATTGTGATGGCACCGCCCATGCAAGTCGGTTGACGGTCTTGCGTGATTTGATAGCCTTTGGGCAAATCGGCGTAAAAGTAATTTTTTCGGTCAAAATAAGACGTGCGTTTAATGTTACAACCCAATGCCAAGCCGAGACGGACGGCAAATTCAATATGACGGCTATTCGGACGCGGCAGAGTGCCGGGATGTGCCAGCGAAATTGCGGATAAATGCGTATTGGGCGCGCCGCCAAAACGGGCATCATCGCTACAAAAGGCTTTGCTTTTGGTGGCTAATTGGACGTGAATTTCCAAACCAATGACGGTTTCATACGCGTCGTAAAGGGTGGAAACGGAAGGTTCGATAATGGATTGGTTCATTGAAATGATTTTTGGGGCAAATTTAGTTTTTTTCGGCAGAAAACTTTTTCTTTGAATGTTCAAAACTGGATTATATTTGTCCTATCAACAGAACCATATAAAATTTTCTATGAAAAAAGTACGATTCGTAAACGCATCTTTTTGTTTGTTGCTGGGATTGATTTCTTTCCATTGCACCGCGCAAAAGAAACTTAATTTTGATAAAATGCCTAAAAATCAAATTGTATTTGGTGCAGGCGGCGGATTCGGGGGCACTGTCAGCGAATTCTGCTTGCTGGAAGATGGGCAATTGTATGAAAAAGCCACTAAAACCGAATATCGCCGCCTTAAAAAGGTGGACAAAAAAATAACAAAAGCGCATTTTGCTCAATTGGATTCGTTGGCTTTGCGACGGACGATATTCAATCAGCCGGGCGATATTTATTATTACATCACGGTTCGGCACGAGAAAATGGAGGAACATCAAGTGCTTTGGGGTAAAAAGGAGAAACCGATTCGGGCAGATATTCAGCATTTTTATGATGCGTTGCTTAAATTATTGCCAAAAGGGAAGGGTTTGAATTAGGATTAAATGGGATTTTTTTGGGATTAAATGGGATTGATTTTTTTGGATTTTTGGGATTTTTTTTAAAATCCAAAAAATCCAAAAAAATCAATCCCATTTAATCCCAAAAAAATCCCATTTAATCCTAATTCCAAAATTACTCAATTTTTTTACATTTCAATCATAACTAAAAGATGAGAAGTACAGCTATTTTGCTAACCGCGTTGTTGTTTGGGGGCATGAATGCAACCGCGCAAAACAAACAAAAAGTGAAAAGACAGGGCAGTATTTCAGTGGAATCGCTGCCACCGATGCCGCGTGTTCATTCGGGAACGCCTGTTTCAAATAACCTTTTTTCCAAATCCTATCAACGCAAAACATTGCCCGAACCGATAAATTTGGCAACAATTCCGTTCGGATTTAAGGTTTTGAGTTCGGAAAATGGCATTCCGACCTTATTAGAAGGCAGTTTTCCCTATTCCAAGTTGCCCGAAGGCGCGGATATCACAGCACGAAGCTTAGAATATTTGGAAGGTTTAAAGAAAGCGATGCGATTGGTGAATCCTTCCAATGAATTTGAACCCACCGATGTTTCCACCGAC
Source organism: Bacteroidota bacterium (assembly GCA_039795795.1). Lineage (GTDB taxonomy): Bacteria > Bacteroidota > Bacteroidia > Chitinophagales > Saprospiraceae > JAAFJT01. The sequence goes on from JBDKKX010000184.1 coordinate 8,408, forward strand.
GCATTAGGGCAAACGCATATTCGTTTCCAACAAAAATTTAATCAAATCAAAGTCTGGAACGGCAATATCATCGTCCACGAAGTCGATGGAAAAATCGCTGCGATGAATGGGCGTTGGTTTCCAACCCCTACTTTATCTGTTTTAACGCCCAGTGTTTCCGAATCCGAGGCTAAAACCTTTGTTTCAACCGCCATTCAAAAAAGACAACCTTTTCAAACTTTATCCGCTAAAAACAAAAAATTGATACATGGCGAACAATTACGCCCAGAATTGGTGATTTATCATCCCAATAATGATGCATCTGAGGAAAAATTAGTTTGGCACGTTACGGCTTTCCCGAATGTGATGCACCGTTATGAATATTTTGTGGATGCGACGACGGGCGAAACTTTGCATTCTTATAATCATACTTGCGATTTTCACGGCGGTTTGGACAAACCGAGTTCGGAAAAACCACCTGTTGAAAATCCACCTTTAGATGCCCCAATTACGCTAAATTTGTTGGATGCGAATGGTGCAACGCGTTCCTTGGGTTTGTACAGTGTTTTAACGCCGCGAACGGGTGTATCCGCAGGATTATATTTTGCAGATATTTCTCGCCCGATGTATAATGCGGGGCAATCCAAAATGCCCGATGAACCCGTCGGTGCGATTTGGACGTTAAATGCTTTTAATACGTCTCCGAATAGCCAAACTTTTAATTACGACCATATATATGGTGCGACGGCTGCGGCTTTTACGCAGATTCCAATTGGCGTTTCTGCACATTACAATTCGGGTCAAGCCTATACGTATTATAAAAATACTTTTAATCGAAATTCCATTAATGGAAAAGGTGGAACGGTCATTTCGATGGTGAACGTTTCAGAAGACGATGGTACGGGCATGGACAATGCGTATTGGAACGGAGAAGCCATGTTTTATGGCAATGGCGGCAAATATTTTACCCCTTTGGCGAAAGCATTGGACGTTGCAGGGCATGAAATTTCACATGGTGTTGTCCAAAATACTGCGAATTTGGAATATCAAGGCGAAGCGGGTGCGATGAATGAATCTTTTGCAGACATTTTCGGTTCGATGATTGACCGAACCAATTGGACGATGGGCGAAGGCGTTGTTATCAAACAGTATTTTCCAACG
>JBDKKX010000185.1:0-9510 GCA_039795795.1 Bacteroidota bacterium
TGTGGGTACGCGCCCAATGGTTTTTTATTTTTCATGGCAGTTGCCAGTTTGAACAGTTTGACCCTTGCTTTTGGACAGCAAATTCGAGGTTTGAATGCCGATTCTGCCCTTTTTTGGACGCACTTGAAGATGCGCAATACAGATACGACGGTTGTTTATTGGCTTTTAAGCCTTTTGGGCACGTTGATTAGTGCGTTTTGCGCGGCGCAATATGCCCGATTGGGTTGTGGTAGTAGCCTTTTTTTATTGGTGATATTTGCAATATGTGCAGCAATAGGCTTGGTTTTCATTCAAAACAATTCCGAGGCAGGCGCGAAAAATGTTTATAGAATTTCGACCATTTGGACGATTTGTTTATATATGAGTTTAGGTGGATTTCAAATTTTGTGTTCTTTTTTTAGAACGAAGGATATTCCTTTGATAACGTTTCTTCTGAATTGATTATAACGCAAATTGCGTCAATTTTCCAAATTGACGCAATTTGGGCGCGCATGTTCAAATCAAAAGTAATATCAACGTCAAAACAATACCTCCCAATGTAAAATAAAGTCCCTTTTTGAAAATCTCCGTTTTAGGCATAAACATCCAAAAAGACGAAATCACAAAAAATAACAGCGATAATCCAAAGAAAATATTAAGGAAAAATAACGGTTGTTTGGTCGATGCTTTGTGCAAATGCGTCATTTTCTCCAAAATACGCGGCAGTTCTTTGGAAGTCACTTGTGCAACCCCCGTTGTTTTGTTGAAAGTACCTTGTTTGAAATAGATAATTCCATTTTCTTCTTTTTCAATTTTGAAATCGCGCACGCGCAATGCCCTGCCCAATTCCTCGATTTTAAAATCGGGTGGAAATTTTTTTTCCGTTTGCCTTTCCGACTTGAGAAAATTGGTTTCTCGGAAAATCAAAATAATCCCACTAAGGGCATAAACTGCCATAATGCCCGCTAAGAAAAATCCTAAATAGCGATGATACACCCGCATGGTGTTGTTTAAATTTGAGTTGCTCATAAAAAAAAAGATATAAATTAAAAATTAGTTTCCAAATTCATAAACCGTAAAAGTATTGGGAATAATTTTCGGTCTTGGACGCGGATTTTCATCCGTTTTCGGAGGCAAAACAATTAAAACGATTGCCAACAAGCTGTTTTTTTTCATGCTGTTTTGTTATTTTTGAAAAAAATGATTTACCTTTGGCAAAGGTATCGTTTTTTATGGTTTTAAAAAGGTAAAAAAACGCATTTGTAAGGTAAATCTGCGAAACCATCCGCACAATCTGCTGGAAAATTTTTTGTCCAAGCTATCTTGCTCCATAATTTTTAATAAAAAAAATGAGACTAATATATAGAATACTATCCAGCTATAAAAATAGCAAAAAGAATATTGAGATTGTATTCTCGGACCCGCAATATCACTTATTGGGAGCATGCTTATCAGAATATTCTTGGCATGAAGATAAAATTTCATTGGTTAAACAACAATTGGAATATGTTACATTCCTAAAAAAATGGATAAAAGCAAAAGGGAAAAATCAAGATCATCTCCTTATTAAATGGGCAAAAAAAAGGGCAGGTTATTCAGAGGATCAACCGATTCTATTAGAATATCCTAATATTGGTTATGAATTAGGCAAATTATTTAATTTAATACCAGTTAGTGATTTAAATCAAGCCGTTGTAGATATTAGACCTTCGGATAACAAAATTATTTTGATAAATCATTGGGATATAGATCCTTCAGATGACAAATTATATAAATCTCAACCACTCATTTTAGATATATCCTTCTTTTTAAAAGGAATGGAATGGTGGATAAAGGAAAGGCAAAAATTATGGGATATATCAACACCAGATATAATTGACGGAGTCTTGGATATTTAAAAACGCTTAGACGAAGCAATTGAAATTTTTCTCCCATTTGTAGTCGTATCTTATTGTAAGTGCTTGGACAAATTAAAATGATACGAACTAAAATGATTTAAAATATTGATTATCAAATAGTTATAACTTGACGCAAGTTATAACTTGACGCAAGTTTGCAACTTGCGTCAAGTTGTACGTTTAATTTTGTCTAATGACTTAGTGTAAATCGGAGCAAAATTTAAATTATTTTGGTTCTTCCGCATAAATATTGTTTGGAAGGTTTGAAGGCTTCCAAACGGTTGATAATCAATCATTTATAATTTTGTTTTCTGTATTTGGTTTTTATTTTGCGCTAAAAACGCAGAAGAACCATTATTTTTAGTGCTATCAATTTTTTAATCCCAAGCATCCTATTGCAAAACCTAAAAAAAGTGTTTTGAAGGTTTTGATTACATTTTGAAGATTTTCGTTGTCAACAAATACCCTTCGTTATTGCGCGCTCGAATAATGTAAACGGCATTCGGCAAATCACTCACATTCAGATTTAAACTGCCGTTGATAACCAGATTTTGTACTGCCCTCACAACGACTCCGTTTAAATCCACAATTTGCAAATCGGTTATTTTATCCGCTTCCGTTGCTATCGTCAAGTTGTCTTCTACCAAAGAAGGATAAATTTTAATACTAAAATCTTGTTGATTGGTCTGGATAGAAACCCTATCATTATCAATAATGGTAATCGTTTTTTGTTGAACGCCGTTTTCCGTCCCATTGATAACGGTTTCTATGTCAATAATAATGGTTTCATTTGTTTCATGGAGGGCATCATTGACGGCAGTTAAGGGGACGCTACCCGAAATACTGCCTGCAGGAATCACCAAAGTCGTATTGAAGGTGTAATCCGTTGTATAGGTTGCAGTACCACTTGTGGCAAAAAGAATCGTCACCTCCTGGCTGGACGCTGCGGATAAAGTGGCAGTTAAGATCGCTTTGCCGCCCGCTTCTGCAATGCTGGTTACATTCGTCGAAAGCGTTACGGTAGGTATCGGGTCATCATCTGTAATGGTAATCGTTTTTTGTTGAACGCCGTTTTCCGTTCCATTGATAACGGTTTCAATGTCAATAATAATGGTTTCATTTGTTTCATGGAGGGCATCATTGACGGCGGTTAAGGTAGCACTACCCGAAGTACTGCCTGCAGGAATCTTTAAAGTAGTATTGACGATGTAATCGGTTGTACGGGTTGCAGTACCACTTGCAGTAAGGAAAATTGTCACTTCTTGGCTGGATACAGCAGATAAAGTAGCGGTTAAAATAGCGATTCCACCTGCTTCAGCAATGCTGGTCGGGTTCGCGGTAAGTGTCACCGTAGGCATCGGGTCATCATCTATGATAGTGATGCTTTTGGATTGAACTCCGTTTGCGCTTGCATTCGTAACACTGGCAAGGTTAATCGTGATGTTTTCATTCCCTTCGTAGAGTACATCATGGATGGCAGTTAAAGTAACTGTTGCACTCTTGCTACCCGAAGGAATCGTTATAACTGAATTACTTAATGTGTAATCCGTTCCTAATGTAGCACTTCCGATTGGGCTCAATGCGACTACCACCGTTTGGCTACTGGGATTGGATAACGTAGCAGTTAAGATTGCTTTGCCGCCCGTTTCTGGAATGCGGGTCGTATCTACGCTGAACGTTAGGGTAGGATAGGGGTCATTATCATTAATGATAACGATTTTTTGTTGAACCCCACTTTCAGTTCCATTGGTAACCGTTTCAATGTCGAGTGTCACCGTTTCAGAATCTTCATACATTTTATCATCAATAGTCGTCAGCGTGATACTACCAGAGGTGCTGCCTACAGGAATCGTCAAGGTCGTATTGCTGAGGGTGTAATCGCTTCCATTCGTTGCTGTGCCACTTGTTGCAAAGGTAACTGTCACCACTTCGGTATATGTATTGGATAAAGTGGCGGTGATGGTTGCTACCCCCCCTTCAAAAAGAGTGTTTGGATTCACTGAAAAAGTCACTGTGGGTAATAAATCATCATCCATAATCGTAATTGTTTTCTGCTGAACCCCACTTTCCGTCCCATTCGCAACCGTTGCAATATCAATGATAATCGTTTCATTCGCTTCATGGAGGGCATCATTAACAGCCGTTAACGTAACACTGCCCGAAATACTGCCCGCAGGAATCGTCAAAGTCGTATTACTAAGGGTATAATCCGTTACATCCGTTGCGGTACCGCTTTGTGCAAAAGTAATCGTCACCATTTCGCTGGATACGGCAGATAAAGTGGCAGTTAAGATCGCTTTGCCGCCTGCTTCTGCGATGATAGTCGCATTCGCCGAAAGCGTCACGGTCGGAACAGGGTAATTATCTATAATCGTGATGGTTTGTTGTGCAGGCGTTCCTTGGGTGCCATTGATAATGTTTCCAAGCGAAAGGATAATAGTTTCATTGGCATCATGGATGGCATCCTCAAGAGCAGTTAAGGTGACACTGCCTGTCGTGCTGCCTGCTGGAATCGTTATGATCGTACTGCTTAATGTATAATCAATGCGATTTGTTGCTGTTCCGCTTGGAATAAGGTTAATGGTCACGGTTTCAGAGAAGGCTGCGGACAAAGTGGCAGTTAAGAGGGCGGTTCCACCAGCTTCTGCGATACTGGCTACATTCGTTGAGAGCGCGACAGTCGGTAGTGGATCATCATCTATAATCGTAATGGTTTCTCGTTGAACGCCCCTTTCAATGCCAGTCGTAACCGTTTCAATATCAATAATAACCGTTTCATCGGATTCATGGATGGCATCATTGATGGTGGTTAACAAGACCCCTGCACTGGTATGATAGGGTTGAACCGTTGTCGTTAAACTTTCTAAACTGTAATCAATTGCATAAGTGGCTGTTCCACTGGTTGTAAGCGTGACCGTTATAGGTATCTCAGAGGGGTTGGAAAGCCGCGTACTTAAATATACGCTTTCATTTTTTTCTTTGATGGTAGGCGCATCTGCCACTAAAGTAACGGTTGGAATTGGGTCATCGTTCAAAATAGTCAGTGTCTTTTGTTGAACGCCATTATTAATACCATTGGTAACGGTTTCAATATCGATAAGAATGGTTTCATCTTTTTCATAGATTATATCATCGTAAAGGGTTATGGTGACACTGCCTTTTGTACTACCCGCAGGAATTGTTATTTTGGTGCTGCTTAAGGCGTAATCAATGACTACGATAGCATCTGGACTGGTTTTATAGGTTGTTGTGCCACCTCTGCTAAGGGTCAGCGTGACGATTTCACTGTATGGATGGGATAAAGTAGCAGTTAAAGTGGCACTACCCCCTGCTTCTGCAATGCTGTCCACATTGGTTGTTAATAGAACCGTAGGCAGAGGATCATCATCTGCAATAGTAATCGTTTGTTTAAACCCATTTCGAGATGCGTTAGAAGCATCTATAATATCAATAATGACGGTTTTATCGGGTTGATTTTTTACGTTATCGATGGCGGTTAAGGTGACACTGCCTGTCGTGCTGCCTGCGGGAATGGTAATGGTGTTACTATCCAACGTATAATCTACCCCTTCAATGGCGGTGCCTGCTTTCCGAAGCGTAAGGGTAACGATTTCGGTTGTCGGCGCGGATAAGGTTGCTGTAATTTTTTGGGTGCCAAGATGTTCTGAAATAGTACTGGGTTCTGTATTTAAAGTGACGGTCGGCGCAGTGCAAGCCGATAATACCTTGGTGGGGGTAATGCCGCTGTTCAAACCCATATAGACATTGCCAAAATAGCCTATCAAAGGGCAAGCCGTTTTAACTTTTATATAATAAAGTACCTTATTGGCTTCAACGCCATTAGCTCCAGGGGTATAAGCTCCTATCCGACAAACTCGGGGAGATGTGCTAATGTTTGAAACGAGAATTACATCTGCTCGGGCACTTTTGACCGATATAATCTCCATAGAGGAGGAATAATACGCTAAAACGCAATCAACACCCAGCATTGGGACATTGGCATAAACGGGAATATTAAAAGTATCGTGACTTTGTGTGGCATGCAGGGCATCAATAATCATGGTGTCCCCAGGCTCGACTAATTTTCCTACATATTTAAAGGGGGTAATAGCATTCGCTTTGGATAAAAACAAAAGGGTTAAAAATAAGCTCCAAGTTACTGTTTTTTGAAACGTAAAAAAAATCATTTGCTGAAGTTTGATTTATAAATAAAAATATATTTAAAACGCATTTTGGTTATATAACTATGAAGTTAGATAAATGTGTGATGCTTTTTAATCTTTTTCTCAGTACGGGACAAAAAATACTTTTCGGCACAGATGGAACAGATTCCACGAAATTTTCACAGATTTTTTTTGATTTTAAGCATTAAAAATCAAAAAATCTGTGAAAACCCCAACGGGGTAAAAATAAAATGCTGCAAATAATTGGTTATCAATCATTTGCAGCATTTTAAATGTATCTTCTTAAGGATGCTTTGCCAATTTTTTAGCGGCTTTTTCTGCCTTTTGAGCGGCTTCTGTAGCTTTTTTCGTTTCTTTTGCCGTCAACTGAGCAGCTTTTTCGGCGCGTTCTTTCTCTGTACCGTACTTTTTCTTTTTCAAAATCCGCACTTCCGCGTGATAGCCCAAAATGTGTGCATGCATGTAACGCCCGTGTGATTCCGCCGCCAAAAGTTCATCAAACTTGCTTTGCGGCACGTTTAGGTAATTCCAAGTTTGTCCCGTTTGATATTCTGCTTGCAAAACCGCGTGTTCTGGGTCGTAACCGACAGCGCGCAACATAGAAGAATTCAAAGGTTGACGAACAATTTGTTTAGCCATTTTAGAAATAGAATTGTAAGAAAATGAATGAATTGGTTAAGTAATTCAATTTTAACCACGAATCGCACGAATTTTTACGAATAATTTGTAAAAATTCGTATCATTCGTGGCTAAAATTAATCTGAATTCTGATATAAAGATACAACCTTTTTGCGAACTTGTCAAGTAAAAAATGCCCTTTTTTTCATTTTTTTTCAAATCTTTTTTCAATGCAATACCTTGAAAATCAATTCTTTAAGCAATTCACCAGGGTCAACGCCATCGGCATCAACGCCTTTCGATTTCATATCATACTCCCGCAAAAACCCCAAAATTTGTTCTGTTTTAAAGGTGTTGTAATTGCGCGCTGCGGTCTTATATTCCCTCAAAAAAAACTCGCCGCGCAAACCCATCGTTTCCAAAACCTCTTTATCGGGCTTATTCGCCAAAAAGTGAAGCATATACACTTTTGAAAAATAATTATACAAATTAGAAATCACGACCACAAACGGCGCGTCCTTCGGATTTTGCGCAAAATATTGAACAATTTTATTCGCCGTCAAAATATTTTTAGCAGACAAGGCTTTTTGCAATTCAAAAACATTATAATCTTTGCTAATCCCAATATTATCTTGAACGTGCTTCATCGTAACCGTCGCATTCGGCGGCACATTTAAGCGCAATTTATCCAATTCATTCGCGATTTTGCCCAAATCGGTCCCCAAATATTCCGCCACCAAATCCGCCGCATTCGCCTCAATCATCAAATTAATTTCTTTCAAATAATTGCGAATCCATTCGGGTATTTGATTGTCATACAAAGGTTTAGACTCCATCACCACCGCATTTTTAGTCAAAGCCTTCGCAAAAGCAGAACGCATATCCAACTTCTTATGCTTATGCACAATCAACAAAATCGTAGAACTCGTCGGTCGTTCCACATACTTTTGCAAATTGACCAATGTTTTCATATCTTGCGCCTCTTTGAGAATGACCACTTGACGGTCTGCCATCATCGGATATCGCCGCGCCGCATCGACCACTGCCGTCGATTCCGTATCTTTTCCGTAAAAAACAGTTTGATTAAACGATTTTTCACTTTCCGTAAGCACCTGATTTTCAATCACTTCGGCGATTTTATCCATAAAAAAGGCTTCCTCACCGTGTAAAAAATAGACAGGTTTATATTCCTTCGCTTTAAGGCTTTTCAGTAAATCTTTATATTCCAATTTTTATATTTTTAACATTTATTGTAAAACAGCTTATTTAAAACTTTATAAATCAATTACTTTTCGACCTTTCAAAGTTAATATATATTTTTGATTTCTATCTTTAAAATTATTTTTATGAGTTCTTTCAATCCAATTATCGTGAAGGAGCGGTTCAAGATAACAAAAGCACATCTTTTTATACAACTTTGTACACTTTGATACAACTTTTGTGCGAAAAGAGGTAATTGTCTAAGAACTTCGTTTTCTCGAAGTCCCTTCGGTATCTCAATCCCGAAGCAGCAAAGTGTCCGAATGCTTGTTTCCACGACAATACTGAATCCCGAGGAACATCTAAACCGAGTTGGTACATAGTGTCCACGTCCTGACTATTGAGGGTTGGAAAAATCGAACTGCCTTTGGTATATTTTACAATGCCGCGCCTTGCAATTTCGAGGCTGGCACTAATGGGGTCAAAATCGGCGTGTTGAATATTGCCCACAAAGGAGCTATAGGCGGCAAGAACCGACTCGTTTTCAATTCCAAATATATTACAATATTTTTGGATTAATTTCTGGGTTAATTCCCGATGCCAAAGATTTTTGTTTTTTCGGTTGGCATCCGCGCTCTTATTCGGGTCGTTTTCGGGTTTAAATTCTAAATCCTCGCTCACGAAATACGCCACTTTATAATGTTGAGCTAAAATAAAAATATATTTCCAGAGTTCACACAATTCAAATCGGCGTTTGTGATTTTGACCGACCTGTATGGGATCGGTGGAACTTAAACCCATTCGGCAATTTAAATTCGAGCAATCGAGAACGCCTTTGTGAATCACGGCAAGCGATTCGTTCCCCCTTTTTTCGACAATACTAAAACCGACGTGTTCGGGGTTCAAATCCACGGCTAAATAACGATTTTCTTTTTTATTCGCTAATTTTCGATTTTTTTGTTCCTCTATATACTGTTTATACAAGTGTTTTCGACCTTCCTTATCCGTTTTTTCTAATTTTCGGGCTTCTTTTTTAAATTCATGAATTTTAAATTCATATCCCGCTAATTTTTCTTCATCGTAGGTTATCCAAACGAATTGTTCGGAGAGCCGAACCGAAATCGGCAATTCCCCCAAACGGGATTGTAATTGGTTTAAAACCTTTTGTTGTTTTTTGGAAGCATGAAAAAAAAGAGCATATTGGGCTTCTTTCTTAGGTTTAAAAATTATATTTTGATTTGGAAAATCAAAGCCAAATTTTCGATTGCTCTTTTGAGGAGCTTCGCCAATACTATAAATCGGCAAAACGCGCTGTTCTTGATATTTTTTTTGAAGTTCCGTGATTTCGAATTGATTTTGCGTCCGATCATTCGACAAAAAAGAAATCCGCCGTAAGGTTGCTAACCCTCCAAAAGTGATTTTTTTCCCTTGTCGGGATTGAAGATAGGCGAGCTTTCGATGCAATCGAAAGGTTTTCCTTTTCCCTTTTCGACCTTCGGGTTTGGTCTCCTTTAATTCTTTTTGGAGGCTTTGGATTTGCTCCGCTTGTTTTTCTTGCTGGGTTTTTTCTTGAGCTAATTTCGTTTTTACTTCGATGCAGCAACTTTCATAAAACCAGCTATCCAAATTAT
>JBDKKX010000186.1:0-9509 GCA_039795795.1 Bacteroidota bacterium
GAGTTTGAAAAATGGATGGTACTTTCGTTTTCCAATAATCGGGCGGTTATCAACGACAAAAAGGGCAAAGATGGCGGTATTGACGGCACTGCTTTTATCATTGATTTGGATGAAAAAGGACAAACGACTTATAAACCAGTGCTTTTTTCAGTGAAATCCAATAAAACATTGACTCCAAGTGTTGTAAGAGATTTATTTGGTACGATGGAACGCGAAAAAGCGGCAATCGGTTATTTACTAACCCTGTATTCGATGGATAATCTCGTGAAAGAATGTAAAAAATATGGCGTTTATCAAAACAGAATATTTGGGAATACGTATCCTAAAATAGAAGTGATTAACGTGCAAGAATTGTTAGATGGCAAAAAAATGAATTTACCGACCTCTGTGGAAGTTTTGAAAAGCGCGGAACGCAAACCGAATCTGGGGGAAAGTAGAAATATTTTCGATGCGTTCCATCCAGAATGATTTCAATTTCCTTTCCCAAAAAGGTCTTTACAGAGCCATTTTTGCTCTGTAAAGACCTTTTTTTGCTCTTTGTGCTACGGATGCTCCTCTTGATAACGTCGAATGGCATCCAATCCACCGTCTATGACGTTTTGGGGATTTTGATGGTTTCAATTTTTTTGCAAATCTAATAAATTATTTGGGGCGGTTGGAAGTCTTGGAAAAATACCTTATTTTTGTTAAAAATTTCAATCATAAAATCAATTTGCATGACAACAACGAATGTTTCCACCGATTCGCAAGAAGTTCCTTTAGTTCCGCAAGAGGCTACTGCGATTCCGCAAGAGGCTGTTAAAGCAGCATTACTTGCGTTAATTAGAGAAAATAATCCTGATTTGAAGCAATTATTGAGCGATGCGTTCCACTCGCCTCCTTTCTTGCTTGGAAAAAAGGTGAAATTTATCTTTAAACCTGCCGCAACGACGACTCAACAGCATTTGAAATATAAAGAAATGCCGTTTTGGAAATCCAAACCGTATTTAAAACCTGCGGATGCAACTTCATTTGCTATTAAAAAAGAAGCATTTGCAGCATTAGTAACCTTTTTTCAAGAGCCAGAAAACCAAATTACGGAGGAATGGTTTGAAAATTTAGATTAATTTTATTCATAAAAAACAAATATTATGAGATACGTGTTGGACACGAATATCCTATTACATGCTATGAGGAACGAGACCTTTCGTAAAAACCTCATACATAATTATCGGCTTTTTCAATCGCCGAATCAAACCATCTTGTCGGCAGTTTCTGTTGGTGAAATTTACTCGTTGGCATTGCGCAATCGCTGGGGCGAGGTTCGTTTAAATCAATTGCTCCGTTTTTTACAAAAATTTACAACAGTTCCCGTTACAGATGACCCAACTTTCATTGAAATCTATGCTGAAATAGATGTTTTCAGCCAAAGTCATCATCCAACGCTTCCATTGACGACCACAGCGCGTAAAATGGGCAAAAATGATTTATGGATTGCGACAACCGCTGCGCTTTTTAACGCAACTTTGATTACAACCGATCAGGATTTCACCCATTTAAAAGATGTTTTCATTGATTTGGAAACGCTTACTGTGTGATAAAATCCAAAATGGCATCTACTCCCATGAATAGATGCCATTTTTTGTTTTAAAATTGGCATCGCTCTGAACGTTTTTCTTTTCCACAAACCGTATTTGTCGGAATACGACGCTGTATTTTCACCCTTTTTAACGCCCCAAAAAGGACTAAAATATATAAAATTGTTTTATTTTAGCTTCATGTTTGTTTTGTCCTATTTTAAATCAAAAAGTCCTATATTCTTTTTAGTTTAATGCCTAAAATTGCACTAAAAATAACGAACATCATTGAAAATTCAAAATATAATTTTTATAACGAAAAGATTTACCAAATAGTCTTTATGGATGTTGCGAACCGTTTTTTTTTATTTGAATTCGGAATGAAGGAATCCAAGACGCAAATGCGTTGTTTTTCGCGGGTCTTGATTCCGAATTCCAATGCGAAACGGCGGGTTCTGAAATCCAAATTTTACAGGAACCATTTTTATAAAAAGTTAAAATAAAATTTAAGCAATGCCAACCACAAAAAAAGGTACCAATAACCTATTAAATGGTGCAGATTTTTTAGAAAGTCTTAAAGATGGGCGTGAAATCTGGTTTCATGGGGAACGGGTGAAAGATGTCACTACGCATCCCGCTTTCCGCAATGCTGCCCGAAGCATCTCTCGTTTGTATGACGCGTTACACGCCCCCGAAACGAAGGAACAATTGACCAAAGTGGACAAGTTTGGCATTACGACACATAAGTTTTTTGCGCCCAGTTATAATGCACAAGATTTGGTCGAATCCCGTGATGCGATTGCGATTTGGCAACGCATTAATTATGGTTGGTTGGGTCGTTTGCCCGATTACAAAGCGGCATTTATGGCGCAATTGGCGGAAGGACATCATTTTTACGACCCTTATGGCTCCAATGCCTTGAATTGGTATAAAAAAACGGCTTCACAAGGGTTGTTTTTAAATCACGTTTTAATAGACCCGCCTGTGGATCGGCATCGCGCCCGAATAGACGTGCGGGAAGTGTTTTTATCCGTTGAGAAAGACGATGATAAAGGCATTTACGTTAGTGGGGCAAAAATGGTGGCAACCGGTTCTGCTTTGACACACGGTACTTTTGTGGCGGTCAATAGTGGTACGGCGGCGCGGATGGAAACGGGGCGCGATGAAGATATGGCATTGGTTTTCATTACCGATATGAATGCCCAAGGCGTTAAATTGATATGCCGCCCTTCGTATGAATTCAATGCTCAAAGCCCTTTCGATGCACCGCTTTCCAGCCGTTTTGATGAGAACGATGCAGTGATGGTTTTTGACAATGCCTTTATCCCATGGGAAAATGTATTAATCTATCGGGACGTGGAGAAATGTAAAAGTTTTTATGCGGCTTCTGGCTTTTTCCAACGGTATAACCTGCAAAATGCAGTTCGTTTGGCGACCAAATTAGATTTTATGATTGGGCTTCTGGTCAAAGGCACGGATGCAACCGGCACCAACGCTTTCCGAGGCGTTCAAACGGAAATCGGTGCGTTGATTGCTTTGCGCGACACCGTTTGGTCTATGAGTACCGCTTTATGCCATGATACCGAGGCGGGGATTGGCGGAACGGTCGTACCCAAATTGCAAACCGCAGCTGCCAGTCGTTTATTGATGACCAATTCTTGGGATAAAGTGCGCGAAATCTTTGAAACCATTTTAGCGGGTGCGCCCATTTATACGGTTTCGAGTTATAAAGATTTGCAAACGCCTGAATTACAATCGGTTGTGGAACGCTACTATCGCGGCACAGGTTTGGAAGGCAAAGATCGCGTCAAATTATTTAAACTGATCTGGGACGCTATGTATTCTGAATTTGCAGGACGCGGCGCCCTTTACGAGCGCAATTTTGCGGGCAATCAAGAACAACAACGATTAGATGCTTTGACTTGGGCAACCCAAAAAGGAGATATTGCTCGATATAAAGCATTGGTGGATAATTGTTTAGGGGATTATGATGTGGAAGGTTGGGTGAAATCCCCTTGGCAGTAATTTTTAATTTACTTTTTTCGCCCGAAAAAGAGGGGGCTGGGAGCGATGAATTTGATTTTTTGGGGGATGTTTCAAAAGCGGAACGATGTAGATACGCACGGTCGTGCGTATCCTATGTAGGATACGCACGACCGTGCGTATCCATGTGTAAATAATTGAGAACCAATATTTTAGCGTATCCATGTGTAAATAATTGAGAACCAATATTTTAGATAATCCATTATTTCGATACACACGACCGTGTGTATCTACATCGTTCCACTCATTACAATTACATAACATATAAATGAACTCCGTAAAAAATATGGCAACGATTACAATTCATTACCAAGACGGTTTGACGCGAACGATTGACGGTTTGCAAAGCGAAACCCTCACCCTTGCCGCTTCCAAGTCGGGCATGAACGTTCCATTGGATTGCGCCACTGCGACTTGTGGCAAATGCCAATGCAACGTTTTGAGTGGGACTTATCAAAAAATGGAAGGCTATGACGAAACCGTGATTTCAGAAGCGGAAACCCGTGAAGGATATGTTTTAGGATGCCATGTCAAACCGACTTCGGATATGAGCATTGCGCTTTTGGTATCGTCTTCCGAACGAAAAATCCGACCCGAAGTGGTTGCTATGACCCTTTTTGCACTGGATTATGTGTCCAAAGAAATTGTTCAATTGGTTTTGAAAACCAAAGACGGGCGCAAACTCAATTATTCGGCAGGGCAATACGCGAATATCGAAATCCCCCATTTAGACTACACGCCTTCTTATGCGTTCAGTGGCGCGAGTGGGAAAGATACGGTTTCGTTTTTAATTCGTCTGCTGCCGAATGGTCAGGCAAGTAATTACCTCCGCGACACCGCAAAAGTGGGTGATACTTTAAACATTACAACCCCATTAGGCGATTTTTATTTAAGAAATTCAAAAAAGCCTATTTTGTTTTTTGCGGGTGGAACGGGTATTGCCCCTATTTTGGCGATGTTGGAACGGCTCTATGCGGAGGCTTTACACAACCGACCGTTCCAATCCCAATCTGCAAATGCAGAAGGGACACCGATAAAATTGTTTTACGGCGCAACAACGGATGACCTTTTAGTGGCATTAGACCGTCTGGATGCTTTTAAAACTCATTTGCCTTTTACTTACTTGACTTGTACCGCCGAAAAATCTGACAAACATCCACAAGGTTATGTTAATCAATGGGTTACAAAAGATTTTTTGGGCGATTTACCTTATGATGCTTATATCTGTGGTCCGCCACCCATGGTTGCAGCGATTCAAAAGACGATTGCCGCAGAAGGCATTTCGGTGACAAATGTGTTTGTGCCGTATTGATTTAAGATGTAAATTCTGAAAAATCAGCTACTATACGTAAAATATTGATTATCCTTAAAAAAATTATTTCAACGAAAATGAAAAAAAACAACATTAAAACGTTTGTCAAAGTTGTGGAGGATTTCCTTTGTGCAACTTTTTATTTTAACTTTATCCACAACGGTCGCTTTGGCAACCGATTCTAAGGGAACGCGGTTGAATCCTCCTCCTTTTACCATCACAGGATCTGTAAAAGATGAAACGGGTGAATTACTCATCGGCGCAAATGTGACCGTAGAAGGTACGCAAAAAGGCGTATTAACCGATTTAGACGGCAAATATTCCCTCGAATTGACGGATGCTGAAAAAAATAGTATGTTGGTCATCAGTTATGTGGGTTATGAAAAACAACGCAGCCCTATCAACGGACGTTCCGAAATCAATATCACTTTAAAAAGCCTTCAATCTTTAGATGCAATCGTCGTTTCGGCTTCCCGAAAAGCGGAAAAAATCACGGAAGCGCCTTCTGCGATTTCCATTTTGACCTCAAAAAATATTGTAAATGATGTCGTTGCACACCCAACACAATCGTTGCGTTATATCACGGGCATCAGTGTGATTGACAATGGCAACGGTTATCCTGTGGTTTCATTGCGGGGTGCAGGGAGTCCATTTGCACAAGATGCTTACATTTTGATTGACAATCGCAATATTGTAACCCCTGGTTTCCGCGAATCGGCGATGAATCGAACGTCTTTGGATGCTCTGGATTTGGCGCGGGTTGAGGTCGTGAAAGGGGCTGCTTCGGCGTTGTACGGTCCAGGGGTGGAAACGGGTGTTGTGAATTATATTACAAAAGACCCGTTTCAATACAGAGGCACGAGTGTAAGTGCTTATGGCGGGGAACGAAAAAGTCTTGGGGTGTCTTTTCGGCATGCAGGCGTTTCTAAAAATGAGAAATTTGGTTATAAAATAACGGGTTTTTACAGAACGATGGAAGGTTTTGGCTTAGATTCCACCAATGCAGAAGACGCGATTATGCTCAAAAAGCTACAAGGAACGGTCGGTCCCGATGGCAAAAAATATATTGTCAATGCTTTTGACAATAGTTTGACAGACGTTGCGGTGCCTACTTATTGGAACGAAAGTGTGAGTTTGAATTTCACAGGCGAGTATCGTTTTACAGACCGTACTAATATAGGCGTGTTTTTTGGCAGAACGCAAGCAAAAGGATTATCATCGCGTACCAGTTCGCTGGATTATACAGACGTTCCGAATGATTATGCGAGTATCAAATTCAAATCGGGTAATTTTTGGAGCCAATTCAGTTATATTTACGCCAACAATAATAGTGGCATTGGCAATTTTTTGACGGGTCGCACCCGCTTTTTGCAAGGCAAACAATATGATTTTCAAGCGCAATACACCTTTACCAACTTGCCCGAAAAATGGGAAGTTTTGGTGGGTGGCGATGCTCGAACGTTGTCTTTAAATTCAAAAAACCAAGAATATGGTACCAATGAAGGCAAAACAGCATCGGGTACGATTGGTGCTTATGGGCAAGTAAAATACAATTTCTCTAAGCAATGGTACGTATCGGGTACGTTGCGTTATGATTATTTTGAACAAGCCCTTCGCAGCTATGTCGCGCCTCGTATCGCGGCGGTTTATAAAGCGACGGAAGACCATGTATTTAGAATCAGTTACAATAAAGCGGTTGGGGCTTTTGACGCGGCAACCTCTTATCTTCAATCGGTGGCGGGTTCCAATCCTGATTATAATGTTCGGCTCTGGGGCAACAAAAATCCATTGGAATGGAATACAAATAATGTACGTTTGTTTACGCGTTTGGGCGGCACCCGCTCGAACAATGTAAACACATTGAACTTCGACGAAGCCATTAACTTTGGCGCAACGGGTTCTGCGTTATCCGCCGATGCGATTGCTTATTTGAAATCCTTGGGATTGACAGGCGGTTCCAATATTGTCTTGAAAGTCAACAACGTTGGTGCGCCTATCAAGGTGGATCAAATTTACAAAAAGCCCGTTTATGACAACGACCCGAACAAAATCGAAGCTGCCACTTCCCAAATGTATGAAATCGGTTATAACGGTTCTTTTGCCAAAAAACTCAATGTTACGGTGGATTTGTGGTTAATGCGCCGTAAAAATTTTTACAGCAATCCACAAGCGGTGACGGCGGTTGCCTCCGCACCAACGATGGTCGCGGACTTCAAAGCGGCATTAGCGGCAAAAGCCGACCCTGCAAGATTGGCGGCATTGGGCTTGACGGTTGACCAAATTGCAGCGGCTATCGGTACGCAATATGCGACACGTTTTGGGGTGATTGACATTGCTTCACAAGGCGGCGATGCCAAGCCGAA
This sequence comes from Bacteroidota bacterium, assembly GCA_039795795.1. Taxonomy (GTDB): domain Bacteria; phylum Bacteroidota; class Bacteroidia; order Chitinophagales; family Saprospiraceae; genus JAAFJT01. The sequence goes on from JBDKKX010000186.1 coordinate 7,275, forward strand.
TGTATTAAATACTTTTGTGCAAGGTGCCAATTTGGATTATTGGGGCTTAGATTTGGGCGCACAATACGCTGCGACGAGTGCTTTAACGGTTTTTGCCAATTATTCTTATTTGAGTGATAATGAGTTTTCATCGTCGTTGACGGGTAACGAAAATTCGGGGATTGTTTATTACCTCGTTCAACCGCATCACCGTTTTAAATTGGGCGGCACGTACAATGCGCCAAACGGTTTTAGTGCGAATGCAGGCATGATTTACAATTCAGGTTTTGATTCTTTTCTGGGCGGTGCAACGATTCAAAAAGTGATAACGGCTTATACGGTTGTGGATGCCGGAGTGGGTTATAATTTTGGGAACGGTTTGGTGCTCAATCTAACCGCAACGAATTTGTTGAATCAATATTACCGCGCTTTACCGCAATATGCCCGCACAGGGCGGTTGGCACTGTTGAAAGCCACTTACGATTTTGGAGGCAAACCAAAGTAAATAACTGAAAAAACAGCGTGTTGATAGCTTTCAATCCGATTATCGGTACCTGAAAATCTACAATGGCATCTATTCAACCGAATAGATGCCATTTTTTGTTTTAAAATGCTTGTTAGCCGCGTTTTTGGGATGTTCTGTCTGTTATTTTAACCGCAACATTGGTAGCCTTTTTTTTGTTGTTTGAAAATTCGCCCATAAAGTAGCTGTCTCAAAAGAAAAAATCACAAAATATGATTCGGTTGGGATACGAATGGATGTGCATTTCAAAAAAAAGTTGTAAATTGCCTTTGAGAAATCAAGGCGTGGATAGAAAAATGAAATTAAATATAGGCTCTGCCATTTGTTACCTGTATGCAGCAAATGAAGCGTTGCACCCCAATGATCCTCGTAAAATAGATTTTTGGGATATTATGCATGAACTTCTGGTGGTTGATAAACAGGCAACCATGGCATTCATTCCAACCATTACAGAGCCACAGTTATTGTTATTGCTTACGCATGAGTTGTATTATGTCATCGATAAATTTAAATGTCGAAAATTAGCCGCGATTTGGAAACGACAAATAGAAACTTTTAAATTGCATTCTGAATTTGAACGACTGATGGAAAGTTATAAAGAGGGCATTACGGCAATGGATTGGGATTTTAATTATCGATATGTGCGCATGCGCAATCGTGCTTTGTGGACATTTCTACACGAAATCGAGTGTAATCCACCTGCATTTGCCTTGTATCGGGAGATTGTAGGCGAAGTATTAGCGATTTGTAAGCGGGCAACTGCGGATATAATTCAGCAGATTCAACATGATTTCTATATGAAGGAAATCACTATACATATTGTCTATGTAACCAAACGACTTAAAAATATTCAATTGCTTAAAATTTGGAAAAACCAAATCGATGCGTTTAAAAATAGCCCGTATTATTGGGAAATGATAAGCTATTATCAATTGGCACAACAAGCATTATCCAAATATTATATCGTTGAAAAGGATTTTAAAAGGCAAATTAGACCTCACATCCTGTTATCTTCGGATATGTTTGAGGCAATGTTACCCGTAGATAGGCTTTTTGATAGTTATTGTAAAATTTTAATGCGATACAAAATAGAGATTTCAGATCCGCTTCATTTGGAAACTGCGACTGCGATTCAAATGCGTTTTTTGAATCATTTTAAATGGTTGGAACCCCTTCGCGGCGATGCTTGGCATTGTGGATTGACGTATGTATGTTGTTGGGAATCGGGAAAACCGATACAAAATTTTGTAGAAACGGCTTCTTTTTTGTTGGATGAGCAAAAAGACTATGCTATAATCTGGTTGAGTTTTCGGGTGAACGTTTTTGTGGTGGAGACATTTGAAGATATTATTTTGTCGGGCGAATTTTTGCCCGTTGAAATTGGGCAACACAATCGGCAACGGTTTAACAATAGTTTAGAATCAATTGCTGGAGACTCTTTTTTTAAATTGGAATCTATCCGCGCAAACACTTTTGAAGGACAATTGAATGAAAATGGTTTTATCGAATAATAAGTACTTGGACAAATTAAAATGACATGAACTAAAATGATTTAAAATATGGATTATCAAATAGTTATAACTTGACGCAAGTTTCAAACTTGCGTCAAGTTGTACGTTTAATTTAGTTATAACTTGACGCAAGTTTCAAACTTGCGTCAAGTTGTACGTTTAATTTAGTTATAACTTGACGCAAGTTTCAAACTTGCGTCAAGTTGTACGTTTAATTTAGTT